>JALYHX010000923.1 GCA_030776305.1 Myxococcota bacterium | reverse complement strand
GCGAGGGCCTTTTTTATGGATCGGGGCGATCGCGTTAATCCTCGCGATCACCGCGGGCGCGGCTCTCGTGTGGGGTGGCCGTCGGAATGAAATGTCCTCGCCAGCCACGGCCTCACCGTCCATTGGGGGCGGCGCGACCATGCAGGCGCGCGTCCAGGCGGATCCGGCGCGGCCCGCGGCCGCGGCTGCCGTGATGGCACCCGCGAACGACCTGGGTCCGGGCGCAACATCGGATGATGCCCCCGCGCAATTCGCGAGCGCCCACGTGACCCCGGCGCCCGCCCCGGTTGTCGCGACGCCGCCGACGACCAGCCAGGCAGTTCCGGCGCGCTTGTCTTTACCCACGAAGGCGCCGGTGCGCGACGACGACATTCCTGCGCTGCGTTGACTCGCCCTCGAGTAAAAAGGGCGTATGCGATCCACCAACCTGGCGGGCCTGATGCTTGTCGCGACGCCGTTCGTACTGTTTTCTGGCGAGGCAGGCGCCCAGGCGCCGCAGCCCGCAAATGACAAGGTGGCGGCGCAGGCCTTGTTCGAGGATGGACGGAAGCTCGTCAATGCCGAGAACTATGCCGAGGCATGCCCGAAGTTTGCCGATAGCGAGCGTCTTGATCCGTCACCGAGCACGCTCCTCAACCTCGCCAATTGCTGGGAGAAGCTCGGACGGTCTGCGACGGCCTGGGCAACTTACAAGGAAGCCGAGAGCGCGGCGAATGCGGTCAAGCGTCCGGATTACATGGCGACTGCACAACGTCACGCCGACGCGTTGTCGCCGAAGCTCTCGCGACTGACCATCCACGTGCAACAACCGACCGCTGGCCTGCAGGTGAAGCGCGACGGAACATGGGTCGGCATCCCCGAATGGGGGTCGGCGATTCCGGTCGACCCCGGAGCGCATGCCGTCGAAGCGAGCGCTGCAGGCTACAAGCCGTGGACGACGAATGTGGACGTGGCGCGGGATGGCGCGCAGCTTACGGTTAGCGTGCCGCCCCTCGATCCACTGCCGGTCGAGACGCCTCCCCCCGCTGGCTCTTCACATGTGCCAGCTCCGGTGAGCGTCCCGGTGCTGGCGCCGTCGTCCTCACCTTCCCCCGGCCCAGAGGGCCGGTCCGACGGCAGCACGCAACGCACCATTGGCCTGATTGTGGCGGGCGCCGGTGCCGTTGGACTCGTCGTTTCCGGAGCACTCGCGCTCGTCGCCAATGCCAAGAAGCAAGACTCGTTCACGAACTGCGAACCGGACCCGCACCGCAATGTGTGCAATGCCACCGGGGTGTCGCAGCGCGACGCCGCGATCTCCGCGGGGGACGCAGCCACCGCGGCGCTGGGGATCGGCGCAGTGGCCCTCGTCGCCGGCGCTGTGACGTGGTTTACGGCACCGGTCAGGACGCCGGCGCCGAACGGCAGTGCTGCTCGAATGGTGATCCTGCCGACGCTCGGCGGCGCCGTCATGAACGGGACATGGTAATGAAGCGAGCATCTTTCATCGTGGCGGCTTCTGCCGTTGCTTCCGCGATTGCCAGCCTGATCGCGTGCAATGCCGTGCTTGGGATCGAGCGTGCGACGATCGAGGACGCGGCCGTGGGGGCAGGCACGGACGCGGGAATCGAGGCGGCCGCGATCACGGACCTCTTCAACTGCGACAACTACTGCACGGTCATCATGCAAAACTGCCAGAAGAAAAATCAGGAGTATCTATCGAAACCAGTTTGCCTCGCGATGTGCAAATTGATCCCCATGGGCGCGTACTATTCGCCGACGGACACGCCCAAAAACGAAGATACGCTCGGCTGCCGGCTGTGGCACGCGAACTCCGCGGCTTCCGAGCCGGACCATCATTGCCGACATGCCGGGCCGCTCGGGGCCGTGGCGTGCGGCGGTCCGTGCAGCGGATTCTGCAATTTGGACTACCGCTACTGCACCGACAACCACAATATGGTCGTCTACGGCACGG
The DNA here is from genome assembly GCA_030776305.1 of Myxococcota bacterium. Lineage (GTDB taxonomy): Bacteria > Myxococcota_A > Polyangia > Polyangiales > Polyangiaceae > Palsa-1150. Next base: position 3,421 of record JALYHX010000923.1, on the reverse strand, counting down.
ACTGCCAAGGCGTCTGCGCCGGCGATGGTGGTATTCCGTACGACGAAGATTCGGGCGACATCTTCTACCCCGATCTCACCCAGATCGAGACGGGCGACACGCTCAACTGCAGGCTTTGGCACCTGGAGACCGCCATCGACACGAATGATCCGATGACCCATTGCGGGCACACCGGCCTCGTGAGCGCGAGGTGCCGGTGATTCAGGAATAAAGCGTCCTGCCTGCGCGTCGCTCGCGCAGCGGCGCGGCCGTGATAGAACGGCCGCCCGTTCGCCCGGAGCGAAGAACCCCATGTATGACGTCCGCGCCCTGAATGAGCTGGTTGCCAAGGAAAGCGCTTTCGTGGACCGCCTCACCAATGAGGTCGGCAAGGTCATCGTCGGTCAGCACTATATGGTCGAACGAATTCTCATCGGCCTGCTCACGGGTGGCCACGTCCTCCTCGAAGGGGTACCGGGGCTCGCGAAAACGCTGACGGTTCGCACGCTCTGCGACGCAATTCACGCAAAATTCGCGCGCATCCAGTTCACGCCCGACCTCTTGCCCGCCGACCTCGTGGGCACGGTGGTGTACCACCAGCAAAAGGGCGAATTTGCATCCAAGCTCGGGCCGGTCTTCGCAAACCTTGTCTTGGCCGACGAGATCAATCGCGCCCCCGCCAAGGTGCAGAGCGCCCTTCTCGAGGCGATGCAAGAGAGACAGGTGACCATCGGCGACAAGACCTATCCCCTTCCCGAGCCGTTCGTCGTGATGGCGACTCAGAACCCCATCGAACAGGAGGGCACGTACCCGCTGCCCGAGGCGCAGATCGACCGCTTCATGCTCATGGTCAGAGTCGGCTACCCGACCCGTGACGACGAACGAAAGATCATGGATCGAATGACGCAACCCGATCTGATCCGCGCCGAGCCTGTCGTCACCCCGGGAGAGCTCTTGGAAGCGGCGAAGATCGTCAAGCAGGTTTATGTCGATGAAAAAGTGAAGGAGTACATCATCGACATCGTCTTCGCGACGCGTGAACCCGCCAAGCATGGGCTGAAGGACCTCGCGCCGCTCGTCGAATTCGGCGCCAGCCCACGCGCAAGCATCGCGCTCAATCTCGCGGCCCGGGCGCACGCGTTCCTCCGCCACCGGGGGTACGTCACACCCGAAGACGTGAAGGCGATCGGTCCGGACGTGTTGCGCCATAGGCTCGTGCTCACGTACGAAGCCGACGCCGAAGAGGTCACGAGCGAGCAGATCGTCAAGCGAGTCTTCGAGGTGATCGAGGTGCCGTGACACGCTCCCGTCAACATCTCGTGTTCGACGTCGGCGGTACGCAGCTGCGAGCCGCCGTGTACGACCAGGCCAGCGAGTCTCTGACCGGGGTCTCGAGAGTCGACGCGCCGAGCTATCTACGCCACGCGGACGCGTCGTGGCCGGACCTTCGTGCGCGACTGATCGACGACATGTCCGAGCTTCGACGTCGGGTCGATCCGCACGAGGGCATCCCCACGGCGGTGGTGGCATTCCCGGGACCCGTCGACAGCGAGCATCGCGTCGTTGCCGCGCCACCCCTGTGGGGCACCCGCGGCCGCTATCCGTATTCGTTGGAGCCCGATCTCCGCGAGAGATGGCCCGGTACCGACGTGTGCGTCGTCAACGACGTGACGGCGGCTGGTTATCGATACGTGCGCGCTTCCAACGATGATTTTTGCATCGTGACCATCAGCTCGGGAATCGGCAACAAGGTCTTCGTCCGCGGCCGACCGCTCGTGGGGCGATCCGGTCAGGGGGGAGAAATCGGTCACTTGCAAGTGGACGGCTCTCCCACGGCGCCGACTTGCGATTGCGGGGGGCGGGGTCATCTCGCCGCGATTGCATCCGGACGCGGAATGCTCGTGCGGGCGCGCGACCGAGCGGTGAAGGACAGGGACTTCTCGAGTTCGATGCTTTGCGATCGCATGCACCTCACCGCGTCGGGCCTGACGTCCGAAGCGCTGGCGATCGCGTACGTCGAAGGCGACCCATGGGCGACGACCGTCGTTCGAGAAGGTGCCGGCGCGCTGGGAAGCGTTCTGGCAACGATTCACCTCGCCATCGGGATCGACCGCTTCGTCCTCATCGGAGGGCTCGCGCTCGGGCTTGGCCAGCGGTTCTGTCGTGACGTCCGCGCCGGCCTGCACGCCCGATGCTGGCGCGGGGAGTCGGACGCCGACTCCGATGCGATTTCTGTGATCCTCGGCGACACCGATGGCCATTGCGCATTGGTCGGCGCCGGACGAGCGAGACACCTCGGCCTCTTGCCATGACGCTGCAGACGTGATCCCGAAAGAGCTTCTCGCGGCCCTCCGCACCATAGAGATTCACACGGCGCGCCTCGCCAACGAGCAGCTGTCTGGAACGTATACATCGAGCTTCAAGGGTCAGGGTCTGGCATTCCGCGAGGTGCGCCCGTACCAACCTGGCGACGACGTGCGCGTCATCGACTGGAACGTCAGCGCACGGATGAACGACACCTTCGTCAAAGTGTTCGTCGAAGAGCGTGAGATGACGGTGATGCTCGTCGTCGATTTGTCGTCGAGCGAGCGCTTCGGCACGCGCCGGGCGGCCAAAGTGCGGGTCGCAAGTGAAGTGGCGGCTCTTCTGTCGTTCAGTGCCATCCGGAACAACGACCGGGTGGGTCTCATCGTTGCGACTGACCGGATCGAACGCATCGTGCCGCCCAAGAAAGGCGAGAAGCACGTGATGCGCGTCGTCCGCGAGATCCTCGGGTTCGATCCGGCCGGCGCCGTGTCTGCTTTTTCGGCCAAATCGCGGCAGTCGGGCGGCCCGGCATCGGCGCGCGCGCGCCCCTACGACGAACGAGGGCGCATGCGCATCGGAGCCGCGACCGACCTCAAGGCAGCGCTCGAGGCCCTCGTACGCGTTTCGCGGCGGCGCAGCATCGCCTTCATCGTCAGCGACTTTTACGACACGGGCTACGAACGCGCGCTTGCGCTTGCGTCGGCGAAGCACGACGTCGTACCGGTCGTGCTGGTCGACGCACGCGACGCGGCGCTGCCGGACGTGGGGCTCGCGAGCTTCGAGGATCTCGAGAGCGGCAAGACGGTCGTCGTGGACACGAGCGACGCACGGGTGCGCGCGTGCTACTCCGACGCGCACAAGCGGTTGAGATCTACCCGCAACGCGGCTTTTCACAAGCTCGGGCTGGATTCGGTCGAAGTCGACACCGGCGGCTCCTTCGTCCGACCGTTGCGCGACCTCTTCGCACGCCGCGCAAGGAAGATCCGCAGATGAGCGCACTGGGGGTCCTCACCACGCGATACGAGAAGAAGAGGCGGGCGCTGGCTTGTCTCTTTCTCTTCTTGGCGCCATGTTGTTCGATTCTCTTTTGGGCGGGCCGCGTGCGCGCCGAGTGCGTGGAGACTGCCCCCGGAGG
>JALYHX010000922.1 GCA_030776305.1 Myxococcota bacterium | reverse complement strand
ATTGCGGCTTGCGCCAAGAGAGCGTCCTCCACGAGTGCGTCGAGCGCGCGGCGAACCGGCAGCCCTTGGGTGCGACCGGTCTCCACGACGACGGACATCGGAATGGTCACACTTCCCACTCGCGCCGCGTCCCCTCCCAGCGATCGGATCGCGGGGGAGGACACCGACTGCCGGCCGCATGCCAAGCAAACAGCCACGGCCGCCCACAGGACACGGGTCCCTCGTATTTTCACGCCTTGGCTCCTGGGCGTGCAATCTGGACGGCGGCGCGCAGGGACACGACGCCGACACCGAGCCAATAAATGGCATGCAGATCTTCGGCCCGCGCCAGCGCCATCTCACCGATCACGAAGGCTGAGCCGGCTGCGACGAGAAGCACGATCGCCAGCACGTCGACGAAACTCATCGACCATAAGATATCAGTCCAACGTCAGGAACAGCAGACCACCGAACACCAGGATCGCGAGGGCAACCAAGGCGGCCATCGCGCGCCGCAGCCGACGCCAGCGCGCGGGTGCGGCGCGCGGTTGATGACGCAGGAGGGCAATTTGCGCCGCCACGCCGATCAGGGAGAGACCTGCGACGATTGCGACGAGACGCAAGAGAAGTGCCCGCTCGGCACTCGGCGTTTGCCACCCGACAATTTCAACGATTGCAGCGAGAAATCCACCGCCCGCCACGTACCCCACATCACTTCGTCCGACGCCTTCGCGCGGAGCGAGCGGCGCTTCGTCGATCGCCGGCTCCCCTTCGGATCGCGCTGGGAGCGCCGGTGCGGCGGACGCGAACGCAAAGAGAGCCCAGCCAAGCATGCCCGCAAGCCCGTGTGGCCCATCGATACGAGACGAGCTCGAGCCTGCAGGCGCCGTGCACCATGCGACCGCAGCGGCGGCGACGAATCCCCAAAGCGATACAATGCGGGCTCTCCCGCCCCAGCGCCGCTCCCCTGCGACGCCCGCCCCCAGCATGAGCAGCGCAACGACGGCGGCCACCTTTGGGGTCGCGGAAGCATTTCGGGTCCAAGCCGGGGGAACGACTGTGACCCCCCATGCGTAGACCCCGGGCACGGTTGCCTGCGCCGCTGCACCGATCGCCGACAGTCGTTCGAAGATCCGCGCTGCTCGCATGCGCGAGCACTCTATCGCCTGCAACCGTCAGCGTGGAGGCGGCGTGGACCGGTCAGGCCTCCGCACGAGACTCCCCTGGGCGATCACTGCGTTGTCGCCTGACTCGTCCTCGTCAGAAGCCGCGTGGATGTCGAGCGCTTCCCATAAGCGACGATCGAGCAAGTGGGTCGGCCTGACGTTCTGGAGTGCCGCGAGCATCACTGCTTTCGTGCCAGGACGTTCACTCTCGAGATCGTCGATGAGCCGCCCGACCCTCTTGCGCTGGAGCTGCTCCTGCGAGCCACAGAGATCGCACGGCAGGATCGGGAATCCCGCCATCCGCGCAAACGCCGCGATGTCCTCTTCCGCGCAGTAGACGAGCGGGCGAATGACGACGTGAGCCTTCTTGTCGGCGAGTAGCTTGGGCGGCATCGACCCGAGCTGCCCAGCGAAGATCAGGTTCAAAAAGAGTGTCTGCAATACGTCGTCGCGGTGGTGGCCAAGAGCAATCTTGCGGCACCCCAACTCCTTCGCGACGCGGTAGAGGATTCCGCGCCGCAGACGCGAGCAAAGCGAGCAGTATGTCTTTCCGGCAGGGATCTTTTCGGTCACGATCGAATACGTGTCCTCTTCGATCATGGTGAAATCGTACTGTTCGCGGGCCATGTAGTGCCGCAAAACGTCTGCGGGGTAACCGGGGTGGCCCTGGTCGATATTGACGACTTTCAACTCGAAATGCACCGGCGCTCTGCGCTGAAGTTCACGCAGAAGATAAAGGAGCGTGTGGCTGTCTTTGCCGCCGCTGACCGCGACGAGGATTCTGTCGCCGTCGTCGATCATGGTGTAATCGACAATCGCGCGCGAAACGGCGCGACCCAGCTTCCGCTCGAGGGTCTCGCGGGCCGGCTCGACGAACGACATTCGCGGACGCTGCCCTTGCACGTCAGCGTGCCGCGCGTTCGATCAATGCAAGAAAGGTCAGCACGCCGTGCCCCGTCGCTCCCTTGCTCTGCATCCACGCGGTCGGTCTGTCCGTGGACGCCGGGCCGGCAATATCGCAATGAACCCAACGAGTGTTCCCCACGAATTCTCTGAGAAATAGCGCCGCGGTGATGGATCCGCCGTGGCGATCACCCGCCTGCTTCAGATCGGCGACGTCGCTCTTGATCTGCTCGCGGAGATCTTCGAGCAGGGGCAGACGCCACATCGCCTCCCCAGATTGCTTGATTGCCGAGGCGAATTCACGCACGGCCTCCTCGTCGCTGGCGTACCAACCCGAGCAGGCCGAGCCCAGCGCCACGACACAAGCGCCGGTGAGCGTCGCATTGTCGACGAGAAAATCCGGCGCAAGGGCACGCGCGTACGCAAGTGCGTCGGCAAGTACCAGTCGGCCCTCTGCGTCCGTATTGACGATCTCCACGGTCTTGCCATCGAGCGACCCCCAAACGTCCCCCGGGCGGTACGCATTGCCATCTGGCATGTTCTCCGCGCACGCGGCGATCGCATGGACCTCGACCTTCGGTTGAACTGCAACGACAGCCGCCATGAGAGCAATCACGTTCGCCGCGCCGCTCATGTCGTGCTTCATCTCGCCCATCCCACCAGCGGGCTTGATGCTGATACCGCCGCTGTCGAACGTGATGCCTTTTCCGACGAAGACGAGCTTGCGCTTCGATTTCTTGGGCGTCCACGCGATGTGCACGAAGCGCGGCTCGTGGGCGCTGCCACGACCGACGGCATCGATGAGCTTCATTCCGCGCCGGCGGATCTCCGCGAAGTTGAAGACTTGGATCTTGAGGCCGCCGTCCTTTGCCAGCTTCGACGCGGCAGAGGCAAAGGCCTCGGGGAACATCACGTTTCCGGGCTCGTTGCTCCAGTCGCGCGAGAGGTTGACCGCCGCGCCGATGCGCTGACCAAGCTGTACCGCCGCCGCCGCACTGGCCTTCGGCTTCGCCGCAAGGCCGATGAGAACCCTTGCAAGCTCGCTCTTGGGCTTGCGCTCGCCCGTGAAGTACTTGACGAAACGGTAAGCGCCGAGTTCCAGCCCTTCTGCGATTGAACGCAGGTCTGCTTCGGCCCCTGCGGGCAGCAAAAGCGCGAGAGAGCCAGCTTTCTCCGAAATGGCGGCGCGCGACGCCTTTGCCGCAAACGTGCGTAGCTCCGCGGGGCCGGCCGAACGGCGATCGCCAAGGCCGATGACGACGAGCTTGTCTGCAGGGAGTCGGCCGAGCGTCGCGAGCGACAAAATCTGATCGCGCTTACCTGTGAACTCCTCCTTCGCGACCAGCCTCGAGAGGGACCCGTCGAGCGCGCGGTCGATTGGTTTGAGCGCAGGGGAAACGGCAACCGGCTTGGCGCCAGTCAGAAAGATCCCGACGACGAGGACGTCGGCGACCAAGTCCTGGGGTGGTGCGACGCGAAGTTCGATCTCGAGGGGCAAGGGGAGAGGGACTATGCCAGAGCGACCGCTCCTCGCACAAGGACCCGCGCGCTTGATCGACGGGCTCGCCATGCGTCGGGAGTCGACCGGCTCGCGTGGCCACTGCACTACCCATGCGTCGGCAGTCGACCGGCTCGCGTGGCCACTGCACTACCCATGCGTCGGCAGTCGACCGGCTTGCGTGGCCACTGCACTACCCATGCGTCGGCAGTCGACTGGCTTGCGTGGCCGCTGCAGTACCCATGCGTCGGGAGTCGACTGGCTTGCGTCGCCGCTGCAATACACTTGCGTCGGGAGTCGAC
>JALYHX010000921.1 GCA_030776305.1 Myxococcota bacterium | reverse complement strand
CCCTTCGGCCCTCCTTCGGGCAGCAGTGCCAGCCACAAGGGAGTCCGGGCGCCATGTTCCACGGTGCGGGGCGCCGATTGTCCACCCATGTGCGTGCGAACCCACCCGGGGCAAGCGGCATTCACGAGAATGCGCCGCGGATCGAGATCAAGCTCGCGGGCGAGCACGCGCACGAGCGCGTTCATTGCTACCTTGGAAACGCTGTATGCGTTCGACGGCCAGCCGCGAGCCTCGTGGACGCCGGCGGCGACGTCCGATACGAACGATTGCATCAGCGCGACCAGCGAGGAACGGGTCATCGCGTCGTCCTCGAAAAGCGCGCGCACAGCACCATGCACGTGCGAGAGCGCGCCCATTCCACTTGAGACCATGACGACGCGCCCCGCGGGCCGCATCATCGGAAGAAGCGCGTCGGTGAGGTGCATGGCCCCGTAGAAGTTTGTATCGAGCGTCTGGCGTGCAACGGCAGCGTCGAATCCGTTGAACGACGCGCCGGCATTGTTGACGAGAACGTCGATCCCTCCCCCGGCTGACAGATTTGCGGCGAGCGCGTCAATCTGGTCGCGCCGTGTGACATCCAGCGTGGCAAAGCCTTCACGCGGCCCGCGACTGGTCGCGATGACGCGTAGGCCGGCTTTGGCGAGCTGAGACGCAATCTCGACGCCGATACCCCTGTTCGCGCCGGTGACGACTGCCACACGTCTTTCGGCCACGGCCTACGTTACGATTGCGCCGGTCCACGTCGCAAGAATGATTTTTTCGGGGAGTGCTCGTCTGCGGGCGGCAATGGAGACCCGGCCGTGACCCGGCAAACTGCGCGCTAGACAGGGAGGGCAACGGGTAAGGCAAGAGAGGACACGTGGAAGCGCCTCGTCGCGGGAACGCGCGTGTCGCCCGCGTGTGCGACTGGCGGCTGCTAACGCAATTGGCAGCAAGCCGAACCTTCCGTCCGCACTCCGTTCCGAGTGAACAGTGTCAATTCGTGTCAATTTGCAAATCGCCAATGCAATCCCTTTGGCGGCACTGGCCGTTTTCGCCGCTGTTGTGGCCGTTACCGTCTGCCCACGGCTTGCTGTTCCACGGACGCTGCTGTTACTATTGGGCGGACAACACCGCACGAATCGCACGCCAGGTTCGATTGCGCTCTGTATCCATCGCCCCGTCTGTTGCCGATCGCAAATCGGCGAGTCCATTCGAGGGCACAACGGCCGCGAGCGCGCACCCTTTTTGCAGCACAACACAGGAACCATCCATGGAAAATCGTCAGCTCTATAAGGAGAAATACGAAGCCCAAATGCGCAAGTCGAGCGTCGACCCGGGTCTCGGGTGGAGCGACGTCAAGTCTGCGGCTGAAGGCGGCCACGCGATGACTCGTCACAAGACGGGCTGAGCCCGCCGAGCGTGACGTCGAACACGGTTCATCGGGCTCAGCGGCCAAATCGTCTGCGTCGCCGGCACCCGCACAATGTGCGCGCGCTGGGGCGCGACACACCGGAAAACCATTACGACAACCAAAAGAGAGAGAACATCATGTCGAAAAAATTGGCCCTTATCCTCCTGGCCGCGCCTGTCGCATGGGCCTGTGGGGCGAGCATGCCGGAACCCAAACAGCCCATGGCGGACGCCGAGTCGGCATCGCGCAGCGCTCGGGAGGTCGGCGCCGACACGCAACCGGCCGCCAAACTCCACATGAGGCTCGCCGACGAAGAAATTGCCAACGCCAAGACTCTGATTGCGAGCGGCGACAACGAGCGAGCGACCTACGTGCTCCTTCGGGCACGCTCGGATGCGGAGCTCGCACTGGCGCTGGCGCGAGAACAGAACGCGCTGGTCGAAAAGCAGAAGGCCGTCGAGCAATCGACCACGACATTCAATGCGAACGTACCGGGAGCAAAACCATGAAAACGATTTCCACTTTGGGCTTTCTCATGGCTTTTGCCGGAACTGCCGCGTGCGCAAGCGCGATGCCACCGCCGGAGCTGGCGTCCGCGCGCACTGCCTACGATCGGGCCGCGAGGGGACCTGCCGCGAGCCTCAACCCGACCGATCTTCATACGGCAAAGGAGTCGCTCGACGCCGCGGAGCAGTCCTTCAACAAGGAGGGCGACACGGCAGTCACACGTGATCTCGGCTACACAGCGGAGCGACGCACCGAGGCGGCCGAGGCGCGCGCTCGCACGATGCAAGTCATGGCTGACAAGGAGCAGGTCATCGCCCAGATGCATGCGAACACCGCTACGCAGGGAAAAATGACCGCTGCCCAGCTCGGCCGCGCAAACCAGCAAATCGCCTCGCAGGGTCAAGCACTCCAGGCGCAAGGTGCCGCGCTCCAAACCGAGGTGCAGAGGCGTGAGGATGCCGAGAAGCGTGCCGCTCAAGCGGCGGCCGACTTGGCCAAGTTCGCTTCGGTAAAGCAAGAGGCGCGCGGGATGGTCATCACCCTTTCGGGCAGCGTTCTCTTCACGTCGGCAAAATCCGACCTCCTCCCGACCGCGCAAGCGAAGCTCAACGACGTCGCCAAGGCGTTGACCGAGCAGGATCCGGACTCGAAGATGGTGGTGGAAGGGCACACCGACTCGCAAGGAACCGCATCGTACAATCAGGATCTTTCGCAGCGGCGCGCTCAGGCAGTACGCGACTATCTCGTGACGCGAGGTATCGCGAGCGACCGCATCACGGCGGAAGGCTTTGGACCAACCCGTTCGGTGGCGGACAACACCACCTCCGAGGGCCGCGCCAACAACCGCCGTGTGGAGATCGTCGTCAAGCCGAAGATGTGAGCGGTACTCGGTCGCTCGGTCGCTGTCTCGCCGTGATGGTTGCGGCCGGACTACGACCACCGCCTCGATACTCGGCCGGCCGGATATGAGCGAGGCTCCTCCGTTGAAGCCCGTCCGCACGCGTTGTCCTATACTGCAACGCGATGCGGCCGCTCGTCTCCAATTCGAACCCCGCCGGAGAGCTTATTTTTGACTGGAACGAGGTCGATCGCAAGGGACGGCTGGTTCCTCAGCAGTTTGCCCTCCTCGACGAGACGCTGCGCGATGGGTTGCAAAACCCGAGCGTCGAGGATCCTTCGATCCACGACAAGCTGCGGATCTTGCACCTCATGGAGGACCTCGGTATCGAGGCCGTCGATCTCGGCCTGCCGGGTAGCAGCAAGCGAGCCTTCGACGATGTCCTCGTCATGTGCAAGGAGGCCGTCGATTGCAAGATGAAAATCAAGGTGGGCGTGGCCGGGCGCACGGTCACGAGCGATATCACGCCCATCCTGGAAATAAGCCAGCGCATCGGGATCCCGCTCGAGACATACCTTTTCATTGGGTCGAGCCCCATTCGGCAATATGTCGAGCAATGGGACGTTGCCTTCATCGCCAAACGCAGCGCGGAGGCGATTGATATCGCCATCAAGGCACGACTTCCCGTTGCCTTCGTGACCGAGGATACGACGCGCTCGCGACCGGACGTGCTGACGACGCTTTTTCGTTCGGCCATCGAACACGGCGCGACGCGATTGTGCCTTTCCGACACCGTCGGGCATGCGACGCCCGATGGCGTGCGCAATCTCATCCAGTTCACGAAGAGCGTGATCGCGGGCGCGGGTGCGGTCGTGGGCGTCGACTGGCACGGCCACAACGACCGTGGGCTCGCGCTTGAAAACGCGCTTTCGGCGCTCGAGCATGGTGCCGACCGCGTGCACGGCACCGCGTAGGGCATCGGTGAGCGCGTCGGCAACGCGCCGATGGAGCTCCTTTTGCTCAACCTCCGCCTGCTCGGGCAGCTTCCGGCCGATCGCGATCTGACGAGACTCGTCGAGTATTGCGAAACGGTCGCTGACGCGGTGCATTGGCAAATTCCGCCGAACTATCCGCTCGTCGGGCGAGACGCATTCCGCACGTCAACCGGTGTGCACGCGGCGGCAATCGTGAAGGCAATGCAGAAAAGCAACGCGTGGCTGGCCGATCGCGTGTACAGCGGAGTCCCGGCTGGGACGATCGGGCGCCACCAGGAAATATGCATCGGTTTCATGAGTGGTGCGTCGAATGTCGGTTACTGGCTGCGCCAACGCGGGCTCGAACCGAGTGATCATTTGATTGCGGCGATCCTTCAGACTGCGAAGGCGACCACTCACATCTTGAGCAACCAGGAAGTCATGGACATCGTGAATCGCGTGACGACGAGCTGATACTTGGCCCACGCGACGCTTCTCGGCATCGACATCGGCACCACCGGTGTGCGCGCGGCTGTCTACGACGAGGCGGGACGCGTCGTTGCGCATGCGGCCGAAGCGAGCTCGCCTGCGACGCCTACTTCGGGGCAGGTCGAGGGAGACGCCGACGATTGGTGGCGTGCCGTGCGGACGGTCGTCGCGCAGATGGGAGACAGGACGCCGCTCACACGTATTGATGCAATTGGCGTAACGGGTCAGGCGCCGACGGCCGTTTTGATCGACGGCAATGGAGAGCTACTCCGCCGCGCGATTCTCTGGCTCGATGTACGCGCCGACGCGGAAGCGCGTGAGATCGAAGGAAAGCTAGGGCCGGGCGGCGCCGAAGCCATTGGCGGCAACCGCATGCACGCGTACTACCTCGGGCCGAAGCTCGCGTGGCTACGCGCGCACGAGCTGCAATCGTTCGAGCGCGCGGCGCTGGTGCTGCAATCGCACGCATTCATCGTGATGCGCCTTACCGGGGAGGCGGCCTGTGACCTGTCGACCGCGATGCTATGTGCGCCTCTGTTCGACGCGCAATCTTGTGCGTGGTCCCAGCCGGGGGCCGATGCGAGCGGAGTTCCCATTCGCGTCTTGCCGCATATCGCACCGGCGCATCAAGTGGTCGGATCGGTGACTCGGGCGGCCGCCGAGGCGACTGGTCTGCGCGCAGGGACGCCCGTCGTCGCGGGGGGTGCCGACTTCGCTGCGAGCGCGCTCGGTGCAGGTGTCATCGACGAAGGTGAAGCCTGCTTGATGCTAGGCACGTCTGGCAACCTCCTCATGCCAATGGCGGAACCGCACTTCGATTCCCGTCTCATCAACAGCCATCATGTCGGATGCGATCGCTGGCTCGCCCTCGGTGGAACGCTCTGCGGCGCGGCATTGACCTGGTTCCGCAACGCCTGCGCGCCGGGCGTTGCGTGGGAGGCTCTCGAGCAGGAGGCGGCAGGGGTCAGCGTCGAGACGATCGGAGGTCTTCTCGCCTTGCCGTACTTTCAGGGGGAGCGCACGCCGATTTGGGACGAGAGCACGCGGGGTGTATTTTTTGGCCTCGATCTCACCCATCATCGAGGCCACTTGTATCGTGCTTTGCTCGACGGGGTGGCACTCGGCTTTCGACATTGCCTTGCCGTCGCCGAGGAGCACGGGACTCGCTTCAGCGAGGTGGTGGCCGCCAATGGAGCCGGCAGGAGCGCGATTCTCCGGCAGACACTGGCGGACGCGCTGGGCATGCCGCTGACGTGGCGAGATGGGACCGATGCTGGCAATACGGTCGCGGGAGCGGCATTGCTCGCGGGCATTGGTGCTGGGGCGCTCTCAGGCGCGCATGTTGCTCGTGCGTGGCTAGGCTCCGGCGTCCGCCATGAGCCGAACTGGCGCGCCCACGAACGATTGTGCGATGTCTTCACACGTCGGCTTGCTCTGTACGTCGCCGTGAGAGGTGCACGATCGACAAGCACATAAAGCTCGGTGCGAAGTGTGCGTTCGCCTGTTTGGCTCGGTAACCCGGTGATAGACTAACTTGGGACATGGTGCGGGGACTTTGCCTTTCTTTCTTGCGGGCGGCGTTCGCTGCAATTGCAATTGCGTGCTCATTCATGTCAGTTGCATGTGCGTCAATACTCGGGATCGATGACGGGCTGCCGAGAGACGACAGCGCCGACTCATCGCATGGGTCGGATGCGCCGGCGGGCTCCGACGGCTCCGGCGACTCGACGATGAGCGGGGACGCCGCGGCAGATCGCGCCTCTGACGGCAGGCAGGGCGACGAAGCCGGCGACGGCGACCATGCAAGTGACGTCGACGACGCGGGGAACGCCGGAGATACGGAGAAGATCGCTAACGAGGGGGGCGAGGACGGTTGCGTTGATCCAAACTGGTGCACGTTGCATTGCGGGATCGGCCCCGACCGATGCGGGGCCAATCGCCAGTGCGCCGACAACTGTCCGCGCAATTCGATCTGCGACCCGGCCACCAATCGCTGCATCTGCCAACGCGACCCGACGTGGTGCAACGGCCGGTGCGGGAGCATCCGCGACAACTGCGGCAATGTCGTCGACTGCAATGGATGCGCTGCGGGGGTCGCCTGCTCGGGGAACACCTGCGGATGTCAGCCGTTGCCCAATCCGTGCGGCGGCATGGTGTGTGGCCAAGCCATCGATAGCTGCGGCCATCCCGTGTCTTGCGGCGTCAGCGGGATGTGTCCCAACGGCGGTGTCTGCGATCCCGATTCGGGCACGTGCTGCGTTCCTGCAAGCAATCCCTGCATGGGGCGGTGCTCGACCTCGGTGG
>JALYHX010000920.1 GCA_030776305.1 Myxococcota bacterium | reverse complement strand
GTGGCATGTACGACTTGGGGCACGCGACCGTGTTGGGCGAAATTGGGCTGATGGGACAGCTGAACAAAGCGCCTCTCGGTGTCGAGCCTGCCGGTTGGAATGGTTACTTGGATCGCAACACCGGTACTAGCTTCGTTCCGCACGTGCATGCCGGCGTTAGCTATCTCGGGCTTGGCCAACTCGGTTTGCATTTCATGCGCGCCCTTTCACAGGACGATCGCGCTACGCCGACAACCACCCCAGATGGCTTCATCGACATCCTGGCCGTGGACGCCCGCCTTACGATGCGCCGTTATGGCCATTTTTATCTCGGTGCGTCGGAGACGGCGTCACATCATGCGCGTGCGGTGTCCGACATCATACAGATCCTCAACGCTCCGGGCGGTCCGGGACTCATCAATCAATACTTCGGGCCGGCGAGTGGCGGCAGCGGCGATCTCACTACGATCGGCGCACAGTATGACCTTTCCATCGGGAACTTGCTTCGGTATCCGAGTCCATTCGACGGCAGATATCGTGATGTGGTCGTGAGTCTGTTCGGCGTCTACTGCAGCGTCAAGAGCGCGGACCCCGCCTATGACGGCATCAAAAAGTTGAAGTACGGTGCTGAGGTGAGCTATGCCCCGTTGAGCTGGCTGGCGTTATCTGGACGCTACGATCGCGTGATTGGCAACGTGGACGACGACAGGTACACGACCGCGATCGTGTCGCCGCGCGTGATTTTGCGTAGCGGGTATAATGCACGCGATCAGCTTGTGCTCCAATACTCACACTGGTTCAACGGGTCAGGCATCGTCGTGAATTCTGGCGCACCCCCACTGCCCGATCCGACTGTGCGACCGGACAAGGATGTACTCGCGCTGATGGTCAGCATGTGGTGGTGACCAGGACTCTACGAATGGGCACGAAACCAACCATCCGGGACGTGGCAAGGATGGCGGGCTTGTCGATCGCTACCGTCTCTTACGTGTTGAATGATAATACGAGTGAAGCGATTAGCGATCAGGCGAAGCAGCGTGTGTGGGAGGCCGTTCGCGTGCTGGATTACCACCGTGCGGCTGCCGCTGTCAATCTCGCCACCAAACGGACACGTAATATCGGCATCGTACTTTATCTTGGTCATAGTGACGTGACGAATCCATTTTATTCCTTCGTTATTCAGGGGATAATCCGCGAGGCGATGGATCGCGACTACAACTTGCTATTTTCGTACGTCGAGGCGAGCTATCGAGACAGCCGGGATTTTCCGAAGGTAATTCGCGAAGCGAATGTCGCGGGCGTCATCTTCGTGGGTCACATCGACCCAAAAATGCTCTGCGACATTCTCAATTCGGGGGTCGCCGTGGTTGCAATTGATCATCACCCTAGAATGAGGGGGGTTGCGTCGATCCAAATTGACAATCGCGGAGGGGGCGAGCTTGCTGCCGAGCATTTGGTCGGCCTTGGCCATAAGCGCTTGGTTTTCATGGGTCGGGTCAATCATGTCGTGAGCACCGTTCAGCGTTGTGAAGGCTTTCTTCGGGCGATCGAGCGGCACGGCTTCAGACGAAAGACGCAAAGGGAAGTCGTCCCCTGCGAAACCCTGACGTTCGACGAGGGCTATAGGCGCTCGCGCGATTTATTCGAACGAACTTCGACGCCGACCGCGATGTTTTGCGCGAACGACGAAGTCGCCGCTGGAGTCTTGCGAGCCATCCGTGAGCTCGGGCGTTGCGTACCGCGCGATGTGAGTGTCGTTGGCTTCGACGACATCATCATGGCGAACTATACGGATCCGCCCCTGACGACGGTCAGCGTGGGGAAGGATCAGATGGGCAGGCGTGCTACGGCTCGGCTGCTTGACCTCGTCGAGGGCAGACGGTCAGATACCCGAGCGGACGTCGTCTCGGTGGATCTCGTCGTCAGGAGCTCGACCGCCGGTCCGCGCCGGAGCACAGCCCGACGCGCCATTCGTAAGGCGCCCCGATGATGATCAAGCCGGCTGAATTCGGGTGTTCAAAACGCCGCGATATGGTCGTGATAGACTTGTGCGTAGCTGCCGTCCGTGCCGTTTGGCGCACCGCTGACGTAGTCGGCTATCAGCGAGTACGGCTGGCCCGGCAACGAGGACCCGGAATCCGGATCGTATTGCGCGTTCCGGCACGTACCGAACGCATTCCACGACCACGCGAGATAGCCTGATGGCGCTCGTGCGGTAGACCCTGACGCATCGAGCCATTGCATCAGAGGCGCAATGAACGTCCCGACGCAATCGTTCTCGCCGATCTCCGTCGCGACGATGGGAAAGAGGGCAGCCACGGCTGCAGGCGCTGTGTTCCAGCAAGTCGCGTCTCGACATTGGTTGTTGTTGTAGATGTGCCAGGCGGCCCCAATATTCTTGGCGGGGTCGCTAGGCTCATATGCGAGCCATTGCGAAAGGTCGTTCGAATATTGCAATCCACCAAGCAGAATGACATGTGCCACGCCGGCTTCGGCCCGGCGAATCGCGTCGACGAGTGCCTGCATCCCAACCGCCGTGTACGCCTGGGAAGGACCTGTGACGCCCCGTGGCAATGAGGGCCTCACCATCGAACAGCCGTCGCGCCAGCACTGCCAGGGCGTATTCGTGCCGGAAACATTGCTTGCGCTCGGATAGGGCTCATTGAACGGTTCGAAAACCACACCATCATCGTCCCGGAAGGCTGTCGCGACGTCGGTCCAAAAGTCCCGCGCATGATCGGCATCAGGCATTGGTTGCTGCCCGAGCGCCAGCGTCAGCCCAGGTCCGACCCAATGAAGTTCGAGAATGGGAACGATGTGATACTTGTGAAGAAGCGTAACGTAATTTTCAATTGCGTTCTTGTAGTGGTCGCCGGAGTAGATCGCGGGCGCATTGTTGATCCCGAGCCAGCAGGACTCGTTCAGAGGAATCCGCACGGCGCTGGCCTTCCAAGCGACAATTGCTTGGACCGACGCTTCGTCCGACGGCCCTTCGAAAATTCCTCCCCCTTGCACGCACCTATACTCGGTACCGGACCGATTGACGCCGTGCAGTACTACCGGCTGACCACCACCGTTCACGATTCGATTGGCGACGACGTGGAGGCCGGTCATTTCCGGACCGACCGGGGCGACGTCGGGTAGGCCGACGTCCGCGGCGGCGTCTGGGATGGCATCGGCGTCGACGGACTGCAGTCCAGTGTCGGGCTCGGACGGCGGACGCCCGCGAATCACATCGGGATTGAACTCCCCACAGCCCAAGTCCGTTGCCGGCGATACCACGATGACGAGTGCCACGAAGCGCAAGGTCCGCATTGATCTCTCTCCAAGAGCAAGATGCCCTGAACGTGGTTCGTCAGGGGAAACGGTCACGTTCATGTCTTACATCACCCGCGGAGCCACGCGTTAACGACTGCGCTGGTAGCCTCAAGTTGTCGCGTGCCCCAAAGCGGAAACATCATCAAGACGGCCCAATCGAACAACGCGTGCGCTAGAATGCCGGGAGCGAGTCGCCCAAATACGCGCGCCATGCCGCCCAAGATGAGTCCCGCGCCGAGCGCGGTGATTGGAAGCAGCGGGTTCGGCCCCGCACCAGGCCCCGCGACCGACCGCAGTGACCATGCCGTCGGCGCGTACGCGAGGGCATAGAGCCCCGCCGCCCAAACCCACGCTATGCGTGACCCGACACGTTCGGCGAGAAGCCGAGTGATCGCACCGCGCCACACGATCTCTTCAGCTACCGCCGACGTCCCGATCGCCGCTGCGACCAAGGGGGCGTGCGCCTGCAGCACACGGGCGTCGCCGATCACGTCGTATATGGACACGAGCCATATTTCGCGCGTCTAACCTGCTTGCGCCACGACATGCACGAACA
>JALYHX010000919.1 GCA_030776305.1 Myxococcota bacterium | reverse complement strand
GTACTGGTTGCCGCCGGGGTTTGCGTCGGTGTTCCGGGCGCGTGCCAGGTCCGGCCCGGATCGCGCGTCCGGCGGGTACAGCGGCAGGAAAAAGCGGACGAAGAGATCCTCGACGTTCACGGGTCGGTAGGACGTAGCACGGCGCGCTATGCTCACGGGCACGCCGTGCTGACACGAGACGTTCGATTCGAGGGCTGGACGACCGACGACTGGACCCGTTTCTTGCGTCTGTGGCAGCCGCGGGCGACGCCCCCTCGCGATCCCCCACGCGAGCGGGGCGGTGTCATCGTCGTGCACCACGAGGGCCAGGCACTCAAGCTGCTGCATACGGTGCAAGGTCGGCTGGACCCGGCCTCGGTCAACCCTCCGGTCGACCAAGCGGGTGCCCGTGCCCTTGCGCTTCGGACCGGGCAACCTTCCGCGCTCGTTGAGCTGGCGCGTGCGCATCGTGCAACGTGGGCCCTGGGCATGCGCCTCGGGGCGCTCGACGAGGTGATGGAACGTTTCGGCGCCCGCGCACGACGTGGCGACGACCTCACGGTTCAATCGCTGATGCTCGTCGGCATCGTGCGCGAAATGATCGGCGAAGGCGCGATCACAGCGTGGCCTCAGCGTCTGCGCGGGGTCCCGGTGCCGACACCGCATGTCGTCCGTCGCACACTCGACGCGATTTGTGCCGATGGCCGTGCGATTGCCCTCGGCTTGTTCGACGGGGGCGAACTTTCGACCGCATTCGTCGCGCGCCGCCGGGGAGCTGCCTTCGACGTGATTGCCGGTCCAGACGAGCTTCGGCATGCGCTCGGTTTGCTCTCCGGCGATTGGCGTCGCGACTACCCTCATTTCGCGCGTGCGGTAGAGCAGAGATATGCGCCGCTCGGCTTCGGCTGCTTTGCGGAGTTGGCGACGTTTCGATCGTTGCAGACCGACACTCGCCCCGGAGCTTGGAGCCGCGCGGTCGCCGTGCGCGACATCGTCATTGCGCCGATGCCGGCCGCCGTGGGCCTGGCGTTGGGCTTCGACGGTGCAAGGTACGCCTTGCGCGGCCTGATGGCGTTGACGGGTCGCGTCGTCCCTCTTGCCGCGATCGGCCCCCTCGTGGACGCTGCGCGATCTCGCGTCGCGAAAATCACCGGCAAGGACATCACGTCTCTCCTGGGCTTCGACCCCCTCGCCGCGCTGCGAGCGCTCCTCCATAGATGATGCTCCGCCGGGCTTTCCGGCTCATCTCAAGAGGCTTTGGTCGTCGCTGCAGGTCTTTTGAAGTGGAGTGCCGCCAGGAGGACGGCTCCCAATCCGTACATGACGGCAAAGCCGGGCGCCGCGGCGAGTCCGAAGCGGTTTTCCACGCCGTCCGGTGTCAGCTCGTAAGCGTGAATGAGTCCGACCATCGACAAAAATGCCGCGGCCAGCGCCCACCCGGCGGCATACAAGAAGCGCTTCTCCAGAACGAAGACGAGCATCGCCGACAGGACCATCGACGTCAGGAGAAAGCCCTGGCTCAGCGCGATGACTCCACCAATCGAAAGGTCGTCGCCGAATTTCGGGGCCGCCACGTAGAGGCTCGATCCGGCTGCGCGCAACGCTGTTTCGATCAGGACGAGGGCCCACGCTGCCAGGGAGGGAACGAGCCCGATCACCACCGCCAGCGCGTGCTCGCGCGGCACCTCCTGGAATGCCTGCGCAGTGATGATGATTCCGACCCACAGAAGAATGCCGATCGCGGCCTCGGTGGGAACGATCTTGAGCACGATCGATATGGCTCCCGAGAAGCAGAGCAGTGTCACGACGATCCCGTTCAAGATCGAGTATCCGTGTCGCGCGCCCATGGCTTTCCAAGCCGGATGCCCGATATAAATCGTCGTGGGGAACGGGCTCCCGAAGAATGCCGCGGCAATCGTCCCGACCCCATTGGCGACGAGTGACGGCATCGTCTCGTAGCGGTCCCCCGCCGCCTCTGCGCTGGCCAGATTCTGGAGCGACCCGACCACGTTGAAAAGGCCCATCGGGAAGATGACGGCCATGTACTTGTATCCGCGTCCGCTCGTCAGGAGCGCGACCGCGTCGCCGACCACAGGAATCGGCAAGTGAAGTCCAAGGACGATCGGCTGCATCGAAGGCTCGAAGAGACCGGGGTCCACCGCTCGGAGGCTCCACGCCAGCGCAGTGCCCAGGAGGACCGCGGCCAGCCCGCCAGGAACGCCGAATGGAAGCCGGACACGAGACGCGTACGTCACGAGAAGTAGAATTGTGGGAAGAAGGGCGATCCAGGGCCGGGCGAAGATTTGGAAAACGAAGCCCATCGAAATGAACGTGATCGCTACGCCCGCAAGCGCGGAGAGCAGCGCGGCCCGGGGCGTGTACCGCCGGAGAGGATCGCCCACGAAGGCGCCGAGGAGCTCGAAGACCCCACTGGCGAGGCCCGCGAAGAGACCGACGCGCCAAGTCAGGATCGGGTCCTTCGTCTCATGGTAGACGGGCCCCATGACGAGGAAGATGTACGCGAGCAGGCTGGGCGTATTGATCCCGAACGGGAGCGCCGTGGCATCCGGCCGGCCCGTCTTGTGCGCTTGCCACGCGTAGAAGACGTTTCCGAAGAGGATTGAAACCGCGGCTCCAGGAAGGATACGCCCGAGCACGAGCGATGAGGGCAATCCGCACACCGCTCCGGACAGAACGACCATGAGCATGAGCTGCAGAAGATTGTCGACGAAGAGGCCGAAGAAGCCGTCGATATCGCCGCGTACGAACCAGCGGGATTTCATGCTGGGGCGCACTATAGAACCGGTGCAATGCCGAGGCGTAGCCCTCCTCTCGTCCCCGCGGACAATCGACACGCCATCCTCGGGCCCGAGCCACTCTCATTCGACGCGGCGCGCGCGATCCGCCAGCTTCGCGGCAAGGATCGATCGCTCGCCGCCCTCATCGATCGCGCTCGGCCGTTCGAGCTCGACCTCAGGCCGACCCAGACGACGTTCCATGCCCTCGCGGAGTCGATCGTTTACCAACAGTTGAGCGGGAGGGCCGCAGCGACGATCTTCGGGCGTCTCGAGACGGCGTGCGGTTCGCTCTCCCCCGAGCGCTTGCTGCAGACACCCGACACGACGCTTCGGGGGGCCGGACTGTCGGGCGCGAAGCTTGCGGCATTGAAAGACCTCGCCCAGAAAACGCTGGATGGCACCGTGCCGGACGTCGCAGATCTCCGCGTACTCGACGACGATGCGATCGTCGAGCGGCTCACCCGTGTGCGCGGAATCGGCCGCTGGACCGTCGAGATGCTTCTCATCTTCCGCCTGGGTCGTCCCGACGTCCTGCCAATCGACGACTACGGCGTCCGGAAGGGGTTCGCGATCGCCTACCGGAAGAAGGAGCTCCCGAAGCCGAAGGAACTCGCGGCGTACGGTGAGCGCTGGAGGCCCTTTCGAACGGTCGCGAGCTGGTATCTATGGCGCGCCCTCGACAAGCCGGGCGCCCGGGAATGACAACACGTGGTCAAGCGATTCGCAAAAGGTCATGCATCGCGTTGAGCGAGCTGGCGGCGTCGTTGCGCGTCAGCCGCCCCATGTCCAATCCCGTATTTCCGGCATGTCCTCGAAGTGCATGGCGACATAAGCCCGGTGCTTGGCCAGCATTCGCAGGCATTCATCGTTGAGCCGGGTGGCATCTTTCAGGGGTCGTCGGGAGCGGCGAATCGCATCCATCGCGATGTGAAAACGGCTGGTCTCGTTGAGGACGACCATGTCGAAGGGCGTCGTGGTCGTGCCCTCCTCCTTGTATCCGCGCACATGGAAGCGCTGCGCATTGGGCCGGCCGTGAATGAGCTGGTGAACCGCACCAGGATAACCGTGGAAAGAAAACACCACATGCACCTCGCGCGTGAAGAGACGGACGAACGCGTCCTCGACCATCCCGTGCGGGTGTTCTCGCGGCGAGAACAGCGTCATGAGGTCGACGACGTTCACGAATCGCACCCGCAGCGAAGGGGCGTTCTTGCGCAGCCAGGCCGCCGCCGCCAGCGTCTCGAGCGTCGCCGTGTCACCGGCGCACGCGAGAACGACGTCGGGTTCGTCGGTCTCTTCAGTGCTCGCCCAATCCCAAATCGACGCACCACGAGCGCAATGTTCGCGCGCGGCGTTCATGTTCAGCCATTGGAGCTGCGGCTGCTTGTCAATGATGACGAGGTTTACGTAGTTCCTGCTCCGAAAGCAGTGATCGGCGACGGACAAGAGACAATTTGCATCGGGCGGGAGATACACGCGAACGACCGAACCCTTCTTCGAAATGATCGTGTCCATGAAACCGGGCCCCTGATGGCTGAATCCATTGTGGTCGTTGCGCCAGCAGGTGGACGTGAGCAAGTAGTTGAGCGACGGGACGGGGGCCCGCCATGGCAGACTCAAAGTCATTTCGATCCACTTCGCGTGCTGCGTCGCCATGGAGGCCACGATGAGCGCGAATGCCTCGTACGTCGCGAAGAGGCCATGTCGCCCGGTCAGGACGTAACCCTCGAGCCAGCCCTGGCAATTGTGCTCGCTCAGGACCTCCATCACCCGGCCCTCGGCGGAAATGTGATCGTCGGCGGCGGTCGTCGGTTCCTGGAAGCAGCGACTCTCGACTTCGAATACGGCGCCCAGACGATTCGAGTTCGTCTCATCGGGACAGACAAGCCGAAACGTTCTCGGATTCTTCGTATAGATGTCGCGCAACATCGCGCCGAGCGGGCGCGTCGATTCGTGGTGCACCGTTCCGGCGGTCGGAACGTCGACTGCGTAGGCCTTGAAGTCCGGCAAATCGAGGGGGAATGGCACCCCGCCACCGTTGGCTTGTCGGTTCGACCCCATGCGCCGCGCGCCCTTCGGCGCCAGTTCTTTCAGAGACTCCGAGAGACGCCCGCCAGAGTCGAAGAGGCCCTCGGGTTCGTAGCTGCGCATCCACTGTTCGAGTGCGGCGAGTTGTGACGGGTCGCCGCGGACGTTGGGTAGCGGCACCTGATGCGACCGGAATGTGCCTTCGATCGCGACGCCGTGGAGTGTCTTCGGGCCGGTCCACCCCTTGGGGGTCCGGAGTACCAGCGCCGGCCAGCGTGGTGTGCCGCGCACTCCGCGCGCACGCGCTGCCAGTTGGATCGCTCCGATGCTGTCGAAGCAGTCTTCGAGGGTGGCGGCGAGCGTCTGATGCACGACGAGAGGGTCATCGCCCGTGACGAAGTGCACGTCGTAGCCGTGGCCCTCGAGCAAGCGTGCGATCGATTCGTCGGACGCCCTTCCGAGCACCGTGGGGCCCGAGATCTTGTACCCGTTCAGGTGCAGGACGGGCAGGACCGCGCCGTCGCGAGCCGCATTCAGGAAACGGATTCCTTTCCACGAACCTTCGAGCGGCCCGCTCTCCGCTTCGCCGTCACCGACGATCGCGACTGCCACGAGATCTGGATTGTCGAACACGGCGCCGAAGGCGTGGGCGAGCACGTATCCGAGCTCGCCGCCCTCGTGGATGGATCCCGGTGTCGAAGGCCCCACATGACTCGGGACGCCGCCCGGCGTCGAGAATTGGCGAAAGAGCCGCTCCATACCAGGCGTGTCTTCCGATACTTCCGGATAGACTTCCGAGTACGTCCCCTCGAGGTACAGGTTCGCGAGTATCGCGGGTCCGCCATGGCCGGGGCCGGCGAGGTAGATGAGGTTGAGATCGCGTTCGCGGATGATCCGATTGAGATGCACGTAGAGGAGGCTCAGTCCTGGGGATGTCCCCCAGTGTCCGAGCAGGCGAGGCTTGATGTGCTCGGCACGCAGCGGCTCCCGGAGCAATGGATTGGTCAGTAGATAAATCTGACCGACCGTGAGGTAGTTCGCGGCGCGCCAGTAGGCATCCACCCTCTCGAGCTCCTCGCGCCTCATCGTCTCTGGCGGCATGCCGATTCTCCTTCGGTGAAGCGCGCAGCGATGCGCTGCTCGACGCGCTCCGCAATGTGCGGGCCACGAGGACACCGATCTTATCCCTCGCGACGCAAACTCGGCACCGCAATCCGAGGGGGAGCTCATTTGTGGCCGAAATGGGTCAGCGTGGTTGCAGAGGCGCGCGCGGGAGCTCGTCACGAGCCAATTTGCATCCTGCCAAAATCGGACGCGCTGGCTGGGAGGGCGCCGTGCTCCGTCAGCCGGAGAGCTTACGCGCTCCTGTCTCGGCGGGCTGCTTGTACCAGCCGGGATCCTCGTAGCTCGTGATGTGCTCGCGGACCTTGAGGACCGTGAACATCCCTCCCATCTCCACCGCGCCGAACGGTCCCTTGCCTGCCATCATGGGCAGCGTGTTCCTGGGACGACCCATCTCCATCATGTCCCCCATACCGCTCTCGCCCATCGCCATGTAGCCGGGCAGGAGCGCCTGCACCTTCGCCTCGGCGCTTCCCTGAGCGACGCCGAGCATGTTCGGGACGTCGTGGCTCATCGCGTTCATCGTGTGATGCGACTTGTGGCAATGCAGCGCCCAGTCGCCCGCTTCGTTCGCGACGAATTCGATGTCCCGCGTGGACCCCACGGGCACGTTGACCGTTGCCTCGGCGAAGCGCGCGGTTGGCGGTATCGTCCCCCCCTCGGTCCCGGTCACGGTGAAGCGGTACCCGTGCAGATGGATGGGGTGGCTATCCATGCTGAGATTGCCGAAGCGCATGCGCACACGATCGCCTCTCTTCACGACGAGTGGGGCAGTGCCAGGCCACGCCCGCGCATTGAACGTGAAGAGATTGAAGTCGGTCATCACCGCAGGGTTCGGCGTCGCGCCGCCGGGCGGAATCGACCATTCGTGGAGCATGATGGCGAAGTCGCGATCGACGTTCTCGCGTTGGCGCGGATGAATCACGAAAAAGCCCATCATCCCGAGCGCCATCTGCACCATCTCGTCCGAGTGCGGGTGATACATGAGCGTTCCGTGCTGCCTGAGCGTGAATTCGTACGCGTACGTCTCGCCGGGCAAGATGTGCGGCTGATTGAGACCGGAGACTCCGTCCATTCCGTTCGGCAAGAGCACGCCGTGCCAGTGCACGCTCGTACGCTCTGGAAGGTGGTTGGTGACGACGAGGCGAACGCGATCGCCCTCCACGACTTCGATCGTCGGTCCGTGCACGTGTCCGTTGTACCCCCAGCAATTCGCGATCATGCCTGGTGCGAACTCACGCTTCACCGGCTCGGCGACGAGACGGAACTCTTTGACGCCCTCGTCGAGCCGCCACTGGAGAGTGCTCCCGTTGGGAGTGATCACCGGGACGTAGGGGCCAGCGGTGACGGCAGGTTCCGCCGACGATTCGTCGGAGGCGTTCGCCTGCTTGTCTTTCAGCAGCAGTGTCCCGCCCACCAGGGCGGCCCCTGAAGCAATCATTTCACGTCGGTTCATTGGATTGTCCTCACTCGCTGCGCACAAGAAGCCCTGCCAGCGCGCGTTCGAGCTCCGTGCGTGCGGTCCAGTAGTCGCGAACGGACTCGATGTACTCACGATACGCGCTGATCTCACTCTGCTTGGCTGCGATGAGCTGGTACACGCCGAGAAGCATCGCGTCGTATTGTTGCTGTGAGAGCGCAACGACCCGCTCGCGGGTCGGGATGACTGCGGACCGGTACTGCTCCGCGACCTGACGTGCATAGGTCACCCGGTCCCGAGCCGCGCGGACCTCGGAGCGCACGTCGACGATCCGTGCGGCGAGGAGCTGTTGAGTCCGGCGCAGCTGTGCTTCGAGGCGCGCGATGGGTGCTTGGCGCAGATCGAAAATAGGAAGCTCGATCGAGGCCCGTGGCCCGACGACGATCCTGCCGTCCTTCAGTCTGGCGACGTCCGCACCGATGTCGATGAGACCGGTCCACCGGCTCGTCTTGGCGAGGTCCACCGCGTAAGCCAATGTCCGCATCTCCCGCCGGATCGCGGCGAGATCGAGGCGATCGCGGAGCGCGCGCTCCTCGAGTCCAGCGAGAGGCGCCTCCGCGGACGGGACGTCGGGTAACCGCCCGGTGGTGGTCCATGACGTGTCCACGAGCCCCATCAGACGTGTGAGCTGCTCGCGTGCGGCCGCCACGTCGGCCTCGCTCCTTGCTAGTTCGAGACGAGTCTGCAGATACGATGTCTTCTCGCTGTATGCCGTCAGATCGCTGATGTTGCCGGCCTCGACTTGCCGTTGTGCCAGCTCCAACGAAGCCTCCTCGGCTTCTGCCAGCGTGCGCCGCACCGCGAGGGTCTGCTCGGCCGCAACGACCGCATAAAACGCGCTCTTCACCTGCGCGGCGAGATCGAGAACGGCATTGCCCACGCGGAACTTGGTCGTGTCGAACTGCGCCGCGGCTACTTTCTTTCGCGCAGGGATGAGAAGCAAGTCGAGGAAGCTTTCCGTGACACCCACGATGAGGTTCGGGTTGAGCGCTTCGCGCTCTGCCGTCGTGATGTCTGCCGAGAAGACCGGATTGCGAAGCAGGCCTGCCTGGACGACATCCGCCTGCGCGACGCCAAGATCTTCGTACATCGCCTGGAGCGATGGATT
>JALYHX010000918.1 GCA_030776305.1 Myxococcota bacterium | reverse complement strand
CGCGTCGGGGGACGAAGCGTCTGGCGCCTGCGCGTCCGGATCCGCAAATGAGATGGGAGGCGACGACGCTGTGTCTGCGGTCATCGCATCGTCATCGACGGTCGGCAACGGCGTTGGCGGGTCCTTGCCCCCGGCATCCGGGGTGAAAGTCGAAGTCGCTGGTCCCGGGCTCCCGCCACACGCGGCGATCGCCAGCACGCAAACGCAAGCTAGAAGTATGACGAGATGAAACCGCCGCATTCGGGACCTCACTCCACAATCTGGGGGCTGACCCCGGCGCGCGCGATTGCGCGTAAGGGTCATGGACGTCCACTATTGAACGTATCAATAGTTCGTCCTTTGTACATTTTTTTCTTTTATCCTTAATTGCCGAGTACACACGCGTAGTGCGCGTAGTGATTCGGCTACCGGCTTTCAGCGACCTACCCCAGCGCCGGCAGCGCCGGCGGTGGACGTGATGCACGCAAAGGTAGGCACGCGCCACCCGCGCAGAAACTTGTACGCGTCAGGCCTGGGTGGAATCCTTGGGCGGTCGAGGAGACGTCGAGTGCGCGCGAGCAACCTGGCCGTCGTCGGGCTCGTCACGGGCTTCTCGGTCTTGCCTGCCTGGTCTTGCCAATCGGAGCGCACGGCGCCGCTCCAACCGGCTCCTCTCGTGGAGATTGCGCGGGAGACTGTCCAGCCGCAAGGGCCGGTGGTCGTCGATTCCGCGGCGTCTCCCCAGGCATCGGCGCGTGCCTCGGGGGTTCAATCCGAACCGAACGGCGCTTTCGCCGATTGGTTGAGCGCGCGCATTCCGCCAGCAGGCAAGGTGATGCCCACCGATGCCGGGGCGGTGAAGGTCATTCACACCGTCGCGCCGGACGATACGCCGTCGACGATCGCGAAGGCCTACCTCGATATCACGGATGTGTATCGGGCCAAGGACCTCGCGGCCGAGATCGCGAAACGGGCGCCGAACATCGCCACAGGCGCGCTCGTCGAGATACCCCATGTTCTGACAGCACCGTACAAGACACCGGAAGAGGATCGACTCCGCTGGCCAGCCTCGCCAGCCGAACGCGCGCTCAAGGGTGTGTTCATTTCGGGAATCTTCGCGGGGAGTTTCTGGCCCGAGACGATCGAGAGGCTCGCGGCGAGAGGACTCAACGCCGCGGTGCTCGATGCGAAGGACTACATGGGGACGGTCAATTACCCGACCCACGTGAAGTTGGCCCTCGAAACGGGCGCCGCCAAGGACCCCCCCATCCCGGACTATTCGCGCGCGATACGCTTCGCGCACGCCCGCGGCGTGCGCATTATCGCGCGCATTCCGTGCTTCCACGACCCGTGGGCGGCCAAACGGGCGCCGCGACTGTCGGTCATGAGCGTCGGAGGCCGCCCCTTCGAAATGGGGTGGACGGACCCGGCGAACGCCGAGGCCCAGGATTACATCGTCGACCTCGTGAAGGAAGTGGTCGATCTCGGTGCGGACGAGGTGCAACTCGATTACGTGCGGTTTCCCGTATACTCGCCGGGAATCAAGTACGCCGCGCTGCCTCCCGCCGACGGGCACCGGTCCCAGGCGATTAAGGCGTTCGTCCGCCGGGTGCACGACGCGACGCACGCGCGGATGGTCCCGCTGTCGCTCGACCTCTTCGGGGTGACGGCGACCGGGTCTACCGAGGACATCGAGGGACTCGGGCAGAACATCGGGGTCATCGGAGCGGAGGCAGAGGCGCTCAGCCCGATGGTGTACCCCTCGCATTACGCACCCGGTTTCAACGGATTCCAGGACCCGGGCAACCATCCGGAGATCATCGGGATTGGAACGAAGGCAGCGATCGACAAGCTGAAGGGCGCCCACAATACGTCGACCATCATGCGCCCGTGGCTCCAGGCATCGAACTACAAGGCGAGCGCGTTCGGACCCAAGTACATCCAGGAGGAAATTCGCAGCGCCGAAGCGGGCGGCGCAATCGGCTGGCTCATGTGGGATCCGGACAACAACTACTGGGCGGTCTGGCGGGCGCTCCCGGTGATTGAGCAGCGAGCGGCGGACGCGGGGCCGCCTTCTCCTTGACGATCCCGTGCAGCGACCCATGTGACGCTCAGTAAGGCCCTGTGGGTCGGTAGCCGCTCATCGATTTGGCTGGTTCGTTCGCGGAAGACCAACGCAAGGTCGGGGGCGACCAACGCAAAGTCGGGGGCGACCAACGCGTGGTCGCGGGCAACCAACGCAAGGTCGCCGGCGATCAACGCAAAGTCGCGGGCGATCAACGCAAAGTCGCGGGCAACCAACGCAAAGTCGCGGGCAACCAACGCAAAGTCGCGGGCAACCAACGCAAGGT
>JALYHX010000917.1 GCA_030776305.1 Myxococcota bacterium | reverse complement strand
GGTCCATACCATCCTGCGCCGAGAGACGGCTCGGCGATTCAAACGACAATGATGCCGCGCGGCATTGTGCCAGATCGTGCCGACTCGGACAAATGAGTCGCTCCGTGCCTACTTGGCCAAGTAGAGCGTGAGCTTCTTCGTCTTGCCGGCTTCTATCGTGAATCCGACCGCGAGCTTGTGCGCGCCGTCGTTCGTCACGAGCGTGAGTCGGTGATGGCCTATCTTCACGGGCAGATGGTGTTGCGGCGTCGTCTGCCCGAGATCGGCGTCGTCGATCAAAATCTTGGCGCCGGACGGCTCCGACGAAACGTCGAGAAACCCCGTGTCCGCGTCTTCGACCCGATTCATCGCCATCGCAGATCCCGCGAACCAAAGGACGGCCACGACAAGAAGCGCCGCCGAGTCGCAGGCCGAAAGAAGCGCTTTCATCGTTTGCGATCCCCTTTCGTCCCGGTGTTTACCACGTGTTGCGGACGCGTAGACGCGGCAGGGTAGACAGTCAGACGGAGGAGGCCGCATGCCGATTCACCCCTCCGACCGCCGTGTAGGATGTTCGCCTGCACGCGGCTTGGGGCGCAATGCCCCGATGTCCTACGCCTTCCACAATCGACTTTGCTCGAGCAGCTTGGCGACGAGCGCAGTCCAACCTGTCTGCGCGCGCGCCCCCAGGCCTTCGCCAGTGTCCCCGTGAAAGTACTCGAAGAAGGCGACGTACTCCCGAAACTCCGGGGCTCGCTGAATCGCGTGCGATCGACCGTCGATCGGGCGATTCCCTTCCGCGTCGGTCAAGAACAGCGACATGATTCGGCGCGACAGATCGTTCGCGACTTCGCCCAAGGTCATCATCCGCCCCGATCCTGTAGGGCACTCGACCTGGAATGAATCGCCGTAATAGTGATGCAGACGCTGTAGCGACTCGATGAGCAAGTAATTCATCGGCATCCATACGGGACCCCGCCAATTCGAATTTCCTCCGAACAACGCCGTTCGGCTCTCTGCCGGCTCGTACTCGACACAAAAGGTCTGGCCATCGATCGCGACCTCGTAGGGCGTCGTCGCATAGCTACGTGACAACGAACGCACGCCGTACGGCGACAAGAATTCATCGGGCGAGAGCATCCGTTGTAGGACGCGAGCAAGCCTCTCGCGCGGCAGCAGGGAAAGCATCAGGCGCTCACGCTGCCCTGGAATGTCGATCAGCGGGCAATGGACGGCGAGCTCCGGGCGATTCTCGAGCAGCCAGCGCGCGCGCCGCCAGAATGCGTCGAAACGGGTCATCTTGGAGGGGTCAAGTGCGGTCACGGCAAAGAGCGGCGTCAGGCCGACGATCGAGCGCGCCCGCAATGGCACTTCGCCGCTCGTCCGGCGCACGACGTCGTAGTAGAAGCCGTCCTGCTCGTCCCAAAAACTGGCATTGCCACTGTGGTGTCCCGCGTGATTCATCGCACGCGCGATGAGCAAGAAGTGCTCGAAGAACTTGTTGGCGACGTCCTGGTAGCTCGGGTTCTCGAGAGAGAGCTCCAGCGCAATGTCAAGCATGTTGAGGCAGTACATCCCCATCCAACCGGTCGCGTCCGCCTGTTCGAGTATCCCCCCGCCGGGAAGGGGTTTGCTCCGGTCGAAAAGACCGATGTTGTCGAGTCCGAGAAATCCTCCCTCGAAGACGTTGCGGCCAGCCGTGTCTTTGCGGTTCACCCACCACGTGAAGTTCAGCATCAACTTAAGAAAGACGGACTCGAGGAACGGGCGGTCCGCTCGCCCTGTCGTCCGGCGCTCGATCTGGTAAACGCGGTATGCGGCCCACGCGTGCACCGGGGGGTTCACGTCACCGAGGTTCCACTCATACGCCGGCATTTGCCCGTTCGGGTGCATGTACCACTCGCGCACGAGAAGCAAGAGCTGCTGCTTGGCCACATCGGGGTCGGCGAGCGCCATCGGAATGCAGTGAAAGCCAAGATCCCAGGCGGCATACCAGGGGTATTCCCATTTGTCCGGCATCGACAGGACTTCGCTGTTGTAGAGATGCCGCCAATCGTGATTGCGCCCAGTCCAGCGTTGCGGCGGAGGCGGTGGTTGCGTCGAGTCGCCACGCAGCCAACGCTCCACCTCGTAACCGTAATATTGCTTGTTCCAGATCAGACCGGCCATCGCCTGTCGGAAGACTCGCCGTTCGTCCTGGCCCAGCTGGCGAGGCGTGATCGTATCGAAGAACTCGTCGGCTTCGCCCCGGCGCCGTTCGAAGATCTGCTCATGATCGGCGAACGGGTGCGACCGTGCCTGATTGGTGTACCTTAGTCGAACGGTCTCACTTTCTCCGGCCTGAAGCCAAAGCGAGAAACGCGCCCCGACCTTCGTTCCCGACGACGCCGGGTTCACGGCATCGGCGCGGCGATGGACGATCGACTCGTGGAATGCATCCTTGACGTATGGCGTTGCGTTTGGAACACCCCAAAGACGCTCCGCGTTCGAGTCGTTTTCCGTGAAGAGCAGTTCGTGCGCGCCCTCCACGTACAGCCAGTACCGCCCGAGGTGCTGCTGAGCCGTCTCTATGACCGAAACGTCGCCTAGAGGCTCGAGCGCCACGAGGGTGGGCCGCACGGTCTCGCGCGCCCAACTCCACGTGTTCTTGAACCATAGCTGCGGCAAAAGCACCAACGGGGCCGGACTCGGGCCGCGGTTGGTCGCCGTGATTCGCATGAGGACGTCGTCGACGTCGTCCTTGGCATACTCGACGACCACATCGAAGTACCGATGCTCGTCGAAGATGCCGGTGTCAAGGACCTCTGGCTCTCTATCCTCCTTCGTCGCCGCACGGGCACGCGCGCGAAGCTCCTCATACGGGAATGCGCGCTGCGGGTACTTGTAGAGCGCGCGCGCGTAACTGTGGGTCGGCGTCGCGTCGAGGTACCAGTAGAGCTCTTTGACGTCCTCGCCGTGGTTGCCTTCCTTTCCCGAGAGGCCGAAGAGGCGCTCCTTGAGCAGCGGGTCCGCGCCGTTCCAAAGCGCGACGCAGAAGCACACCAGCCCCCTATTGTCGCAGAGGCCGAGCAACCCGTCGTCTCCCCAGCGATACGCGCGCGACGCGGCGTGATCGAAGGGCAAGTACTCCCAGGCTTCGCCGTCGGCAGAGTAATCCTCACGAACCGTGCCCCACTGACGCTCAGGCAAATACGTTCCCCAGCGCCTCCACTTCTTCCCGGTCGCGCGCGCCTCTTCGAGACGGCGGTGCTCGGCGGTCGACCGCGAAGACATGACGCGACAATAGCGGCTTCAGGTTGGCCCTCGATAGGATTGTGCAACCGGACGAGCGTGGGGGAGCGGTACGGGGAGATCACCGGCGCGAGGCTCAGCGTTGACCGGCGCCTTTGAAGCGTGCTGCCCTTGGCTTGATGCCCGATCTACGCGAACTGGCACGCTTGGCCGTGGAGGCGACCCGTGACGGGGACGTGGGGCCGCAAATCGTGTTTTTGGAGGCACTGGCGAAGGCGGTCGCCGCGGCGGGCGATTTCACGTCGCCAGGGCGGATCTCGAGCTCGCCAAGGGTCACCCTCTTGAATGACGGGCGACTCAGCGCCGATCGGCCGCTGGCGTCGATCCTTGCGCAAAACCCACCAGTATTGACGCTCGGACTCATCGCCGCAAGGCTGGTAGCCTTTGCGCCAGCGGAACCCAACGTGCGCGAGGCCGCTCTGATCGTGAATCCGGGGTCGGGTCGAGGTTGAAGCAAACATACGCCCACCCGACGCAGTCAACTTGCGTCCAGCGACCAACCCGCAGATAGTGGCGCGACTATGTCGCGCTCGCGAGTGACCGCGCCATCGCGACTCGGCAGCAATGCCGCGATGCAGCCCGCGGATACGCGTGCCGCTGACGACCCGACCGCAATTTCCGACGACGAGCCCCCCTCCGGCATCCTCTTGCGGCCGGAGGTACTCGCAAGGATCCCACGACTTCGCCTTTCGAGGACCGAGCTGACGGCGATGCCGCTGGATCCTCGCGCAGGTTTCATCCTGTCCTTCATCGACGGCGCCTACACGGTCGAGATGATCCTCGACGCGTGCACCATGCGGTGTGAGGAGGCGCTCGCCATTCTCGGTGACCTTGTTGCCCAGGGCGTCATCATCGTCGATTGAAGACCGGTTCCTGCTCGCTTGGTCCAGGTTCGAACCGGGCGTATCGTACGCCCCATGTCGCGCTACGCGATGCTCGGATGGGCTTGCGCCGCTCTCGCCGTCGCGAGCTGCATTCAACGCAAGCTCGTGTGTCCGCCGTTGGCCGAGTCGGGATCGAGCAGTTCCGCCGTATCCGCCAAGTTTGGCACGGTCCTAGGCGTGAGCTTGCTCGGTCAAGGCGGGCTGAAGGCGTTCGCCGTTCACGGAGACAGCGACAAGGTGGATGTGAGGTCGATCAGCACGACGGGTCAGGCGTTCACGGATGCACTCCGCGCGCAGATCAAGAAGAGCTCAGGCCATGAGTGGGCCGTTCAGTTGCAAACTCCAACAACGCGCCCGGTGGACGAAGGCGACGCGCTCCTGGCGACCTTCTATCTCCGCGCAGAGAAGCCTCTCGACGAAACGGGTACGGGGCAAACGCAGTTCGTATTCGAGGAATCCGGAGAGCCGTACGCGAAGTCCGTGATATACGAGGTAGAGGCGAGTACGGAGTGGCGGAAGATTTACGTTCCATTCATCGCAAAGCGGCATTTCGGTCCTGGAGAGGCGCAAATGATTTTTCGGCTGGGATACGAGCCGGAGATCATCGACATCGGTGGCGTGACCATCGACAACTTCGGAAAAAAGTTATCCCTTGCGGCGTTGCCCACGACGCCGCGATGGAGCCCTCCGACAAAAGCCGAGGCTGCCATCCCGATCGCGCCCATCGACGGCGGTATCCTCACCGTCGACGTCGACGCAATGAAGGCGATTGAGGCCATCAGCCCCTATGTGTACGGCGTCAACGCGCAGAGCACGGACGGCCTCGCGGTGACTGTTCGGCGTATGGGAGGCAACCGGCAAACGGCGTACAACTGGGAGATCAATGCTTCGAATGCGGGGAGCGACTACCGCCACGTGAGTGACGATTGGCCATGCAGCGTCCTGGGCTATCGGAACTGCAATGAACCAGGGGCGCAGGTCGTCGACTTCGCCCTCGAGAACAAAAGTCTCGGCGCAGAGACGCTCGCCACGATCCCTCTCGTCGACTACGTCGCCGCCGACAAACACCATGATGTCTCCGAGCCGGAGAAGGCGCCGAGCAAGCGCTGGATCCGATCGTTTGCGCGAAAAGACGGCCCCTACGTTTCCACTCCGGCGCTCGACGACGGCGCCGTTTACGAAGACGAGTTCGTCAACTTCCTCGTTCACAAATTGGGTACCGCGGCCCACGGGGGCATCGCGTTCTATTCCCTCGACAACGAACCCGCCCTTTGGCCATCGACACACCCGCGCGTCCACCCGGAGAAGACGACGTACCAGGAGATGTTGAGCCGAAGCGAAGCGACGGCCTCTGCGATCACCACCATCGATCCGACGGCTTTGGTCTTGGGGGGTGTCATGTACGGCTGGTCGGAGTTCCTGTCGCTCCAGGACGCGCCCGACTCGAAAGAGACAAACGCCAGGTACGACACGTACGTCGACTACTTCCTCGCTTCAATGAAGACCCTGGAGCAAAAGCATCACCGGCGACTGGTTCATGTGCTCGACGTTCACTGGTACCCCGAGGCCAAGGGGACCAAACGCGTCACCGAAGACGACGTATCGCCGAGGACGGTCGACGCGCGGCTCCAGGCGCCCCGCGCGCTGTGGGACCCCACGTATCGCGAGAAAAGCTGGATTGACGACTCTTGGGGAAAGCCGATCCGCCTCATTCCCTGGCTGCGCGAGAAAATTGCCAAGCGCTATCCAGGCACGAAGGTATCGATGACCGAGTACAATTTCGGCGCCGGAGGTCACATTTCCGGCGGACTCGCTCAGGTGGACGTCCTGGGGGCGCTCGGCCGGGAGGGCGTTTTCGTTGCGAACTATTGGGGACAAGGGGCCGGTAATGGAAGTCTGCCGGCGTACGTTGCGGCGGCTTTCAAGCTTTATCGAAACTACGACGGAAAGGGCGGGACATTCGGCGATACCGCCGTCGCCGCTACAGTCGCGGACCCCGTTCGCGCGTCGGTGTATGCGGCGACTGACTCGAAGAGGCACAACGTCCTGACCGTGGTCGTCATCAACAAGGATCAACGCGCGGCGTATGCGGGCAAGCTCGTTTTCCACGGGCCGGCCAAGTACGCAATGGCCCAGGCTTACGAGCTGGACGGAACTTCGCCGGAACTCCGACCCACCCAAAGGCTCGACATCAAGAACAATCAGCTCGACTACGCGCTTCCGCCGCTCTCTGCCACGCTGTTCGTCTGCGAAAGACGGTAGGGCCGCATCGCGATGCGGCGCGAGCCAGTCGTCTGTAGCGAGCGAATGCGAGAAGGGCACTCAGGAAAGGGCCTTCTATCCCGGCGCGTCCCCCACGGGCCGAAGAGCAGGCGCATCCGGAAGCATTGCCCCCGGATTGGCTCTGGATCGGGGCAATGTCGACCGCGACGGCTGGGCCCGGCCCGGTGACGACACCCTGAAGAGTCGTCACGCTCTTGGGTTCCAGCGCGTATACGAGATCGATGCCACCATCGACGGAAATCCCACTCGAAACGAGATCCTCGCCGGCCGACGTCACCCAGGACTTCCATGATCCCGTGTTCACCCCGTCGAACAGAAATCGCTGGGAGGCCGCGGTGTCGTTCTCATTGATGGCCACGATGACGAGTTGTCCCGAGCCGGAGGGCGCCGGGTCGTAATACGCACTGAACGAAATACCGGGATGGGGCGCCATCGCGGTCGTCTGCACGCGATAATACCCTGGGCGCACGAACCGGCTGAAATTGCCCATGGCATACAGGCGTTTGGCGGGCAGCGCCGTCGTCTTGTCCCAGAGAGCACCATTGTCGGTGGTGCGCGGATAGATCCACCAGTAATGCCAAGCATTCACACTGGCGTCGACGAGCGCTGTATGCATCATCAAGGCGACGCGCAATGCGCTTCCCATTCCAGGATCCGCCGTCTTCGATTGATCGTACACCTCGGTCTGCCATAATTCCTTTCCTGCTTGGGCGACCTGCGGGTACGCAGACGGGTTGCCGCTGTACGAATGCGTGGCGATAATTCCCACGTCGTTGGATGCGAGCGGATCGCCGAGGATGGTACCGCCGAATGCGAAGAGTTCGTCCGGGCCCCAGCCGACGGTCTCGGGTGCGATGATCTTCGTGGTGAGTCCCGCGCCGACGAACGCGGGGCCAAGGTGGTTGGTAATGAAATCGTGGAGCGCGGTAGGCGTGTACACACACGATTCGTAGTCCACGTTTCCCATCGTGGGTTCGTTTTGCGCGGACAGGTAATCGATTGGCACTCCGCTCGATCGCATCGTTTGCGAGAACGCCACCAGCACCTTTGCCCAGTCGTCCGCGTGCTGTGGAAGCAGTGATCCGCCGTAGTTCAGATTGCCGTTGCTCTTCCAGATCGCGGGTGGCGACCACGGGGTCGCCCAGACGACGGCGCCGCGGGCAATCGCCTTTTGCGCGGTCGCGACTTCTAGGCACGATCCGTCCGGCGCGATGCGCACACGCAACAAGGACAGGCCGATTCCCTTGTCGGGTGTGAAAAGTAGATCGGCATCGGCGTCGCTCATGGACGGAGCGGTCCAGGCCGATGACGCTCCAAAGCCCGTGACGGTCTGCTGCCGCTGACTCGGCCGTACGACGGCATCAGCCGCGCCAGCTCGTGTCGAGAAGCCGGTGACAATCAAAGCCGGGGCAAGCCAGCGCACGCGGCGTTCACCCTCGAGTATCACGATGTCGTGACTCTACCAGCTATTGGGCGAACGGCAGGCCACGCCTGCCCTCTCGAGACTCTCGAGCGCCCTTGACGATGCGTCGTATCTCGCGGTAGCAAATCTCACGCAAGCTCGCCATCGCGCGCCGGGAACGACATGAGGAGCTTGTTCGACGGTCCTGGAGCCCCGAGGCGCCGCAAGGCGAAACTTCTCGCTCTCAAGATTGCGGCGGCGGGAGGGACGTTGGCATGGTTCGCCGCATGCCAGGCGTTCGGAGTGCACTCGGGAGGCGAGGGCACCCCGCCGGGCACGACGAATGAATCCGCGCCCGGATTGCCATGCCTGGGCACTTGCGTGCCCGATCCGGGCTCGGTCCGCGCCGATTGCTCCGAGTCTACGCGGATTGAAAAACTCACGATCTTGACCTTCGATGACGTGGACACGACGACCGGAAATTATATTGCCCAGAACATGTACGGGTACACCGATGCTACGGCAATGGCCCTTACCGTTTACGGAAATTCCCCTTCTTTCGCGTTCTTGCCTGTCGGATATCAGCCGCCCACCGCACGAACGGACCTTTGTCGGTCAGGGAACTTCTCGCTCCATGTCGTCGGTGGCTACCTCCCGCGGCTGGACACCGACGCGGCTTGCAATACCCCTCTGACGACCTTCGAGCCGACCGCCTTTCGCGGGTACGGCGGAGGACTCGGGATCTCGATGCAGAAGTTGAACAACAGCGATGGTCAAGGTGACACGCAAAAGGGCCTGTGCGGCGCGCAGCCGGGTGGCGGCGCGTCTCCGCATCCGGAAGTCTGCCCGCCGTCCACGGCGGAATACGCCGTGCGGGTGGGCGCTCTCGACGTGAGCACGTACGAAGGCGTGAGCTTCTGGGCGCGTCGCGGCCCGAACAGTCAGGCGGGAATTGGGGTCAACGTGGGCGACAAGTACACCGATGACGACCTCAGCTATCTCACTCACCGAGACGATCCGACGGCGCCACGCCATTGCGAGCGCATCAAGCAGTGTGGGTGCTCCAATCTCAAGCCATGCGCATACCGAGACCCAGGCCCAGATCCTGCGTGTTACCCCAACGCCGGATTTTACTGCCTTCCCATCGACCGCGGCCTAGCCTTCCAATCGCTCAACGGTCAGGGATCGAACGTCGTGTGTGACGTGACCGAATGCAACCAGCCGTACCCCGCGTATCCAAACGACATCGTTCGGCTGCTCGACGGTGGCACGCTGACCGGTGCGAACGGCGCAACCCTGCCCGGCGACGCGCAATTCTTCGGCCGCCCCTGTACCCCGTATGCCTGGCCGGACGGCACTGGGAACAGTTACTGTTTCGATCCATCGACCGACCCTGTCCCGCCTACCAGCGCTCAAACATGTGGCGATCACTGGATGAAGATGGTCGACCTCACCACGGACTGGCATTTTTACAAGGTGCCTTTCACGGACCTGCGCCAGCAGGGCTGGGCCAAGAAGTCGGAGCAACTCGACCTTCACTCCGTTTCTGTGGTGCGTTTCACCTGGACCAACGGGTGGATCGATTATTGGATCGACGAGGTGAGCTTCTACCACAACATGCAATGAACCTGGACAGCCTCTTTCTGCTGCGGCGATCAATTACAGGTTCGCGGTCAAAGGCACTCGAAGAACTGCAGATCGTCGATCCAGATATCGAAGGCCTGCGACAAGCCAACGGACCAGTTGATCGAAATGAGCCTGGACGGCATTATCGCCGGATAACGGTCTCCCCAGCCCGCCTCTTGCTTCATCTCGGCGAATGTGACCTTGTATTCTTGCCACTCGGTCGTGAGGGAAATGTCTTTTCCGAAGTGGTTCCAGCATTCCTTGCAGACCGCGCCGTCGGGGTGCGTGTTCACGTCCCCCACTTTGAAGCGCATTTTCTTGGTGGAGTTCTTGTCGGCCTTCGCCTTGAATGCGATTCCCCCATACTTGGATGCGTCGTACGGCCCCTGCGCCATGAAGTTCACGCCGACGAGCGACCCCCAAGCGCCGTTCTCGCTCACGGTCTGACCGGTCACCCGAAAGGCCTTGGCCGACCCGTCCGAACCGCCGTCTGCCATCTTCAGCGGGTTCGGGCCGATGGTCGAGCC
>JALYHX010000916.1 GCA_030776305.1 Myxococcota bacterium | reverse complement strand
GCGATCGCGACGACGACCCTCGGCCGTCTACGCGACACGCCGGCTTTCGCGAAAGGGCGTTTGCACATCGCCGTCGGGACTCGGTGGGAGCTTACGTTCACGAGCGGGGTCTGCGGCGCCGAGGGTTCTGACGCGGGCGTCATCGAACCCCGGACGGACGCCGCTCCTGTCGACGCGAAGGACGCCGCGGCCGGAGATTGACGATGCTGGTTTTGCGCGCGCGTCTCGCGTCGGCGGAGAAGTCGAAGAGCGCGGCCGACGGCGGGGAATCGAACCGAGAATGTTTCGACCTCTCTTTGCGCTCGCGCCCGAATCCATCGGCGGCGCGCTACGTGACCGCGCCCCGAAGCTCAGCGCATTGCCGATCGCGGACACCTAAGCTGAGCTATTGGCACCGGCGTCATCGGGCTGGTGCCGAACGCGGGGTAGAGGACACGGGCAGCGAGCGGGATCCCGGGCGCGTTGTAGACGAACGCGAGGACGAGGTTTTGCCGGATTTGCCTGATTCACTTTTCCTGCGTTACCCACCACCGAATGAGAAGAGCCCGAGTCGCGACCCCGCGTCCATCGTACGGAGCCAGCGCTCTGATGTTCAAAGCCGGCAGGTTCGTCCACGAACTCTGTACCAAGCGCATGTAACAAGGGCCCGGCTTGTACCAACGCCGGACCCCTTGTTTTTAGTTGCGCGGATAGGATTTGAACCTACGACCTTCGGGTTATGAGCTAACACAAGGCAACTTTGGCTTAGCTTACAAAGCACTCGGAATCATTCGTAAACACCTGACGTTGCGCGGGATTTGTCGTCATTGCAGCATCACGCGGGCCGTCACCCCCCATCACACGATTTACCATCGCCATGGCACCGTCCGGTCACCGGAAGAGAATCCAGCAAGTCGCAAGCTTTTCACCATCGGGCGTGCGAAGCGATCGACGACCGTTCGTTCCGAAATGGCCATCGGCTACCTCATCTTCGCATCGTCGTCGGCGACGTCGTCGAGCACTACCACACCGAGCGCAATTACCAGGGCCTCGGCAACGTCATTCCGTTCCCGTCGGCCGCCTCGCCGAGAGTTGGAGGTCGCATCCGCCGCCGCGCTCGTCTGGGCGGACTACTCGACTTCTACGAACGAAAGGCGGCCTGAAGGATAGGTCGAATATCGGAGCACAACGCGCTACGCCCGTTCGGCCAGTTGTGCGCGTTCCAGGGCAGACGCGATTCGGCTCGCGACTACATCGAGCAGGGCGCGCTGCTCGGCGTCGAAGCGACGGGGTCGGTGAGCATGACCTGTGGTGGCTGGAAAACCATCAGGGCGCCGCGGATTCTACTCGATCCGCGGAGGCGATTCGCCCGTGATGAGTGGCGCGATTCGCGTCACCGTTGCCCGGA
Source organism: Myxococcota bacterium (assembly GCA_030776305.1). Classification (GTDB taxonomy): domain Bacteria; phylum Myxococcota_A; class Polyangia; order Polyangiales; family Polyangiaceae; genus Palsa-1150. Next base: position 17,551 of record JALYHX010000916.1, on the reverse strand, counting down.
GTGCTAGCGATCGTCTCGGCCCTGCTCGGTGCGCTTGTCGCCGCCGTACGCCCACGCGCGAGCCTGGTCGTGGAGATCCTGGTGCTGCGGCAGCAGCTCGCCGTGTTCGGGCACGACAGGCCTCGCCCGCCTCTTCGCCCGATCGACCTCGCCTTCCGGGTCGTCGTCTCCCGCGTATGGTCGCGATGGACGGATGCGCTCGCGATCGTCAAGCCGGCGACCGTGATCGCGTGGCACCGCCGCGGTTTCGCGCGCTTCTGGACGTGGAGATCGAGGCACATCGGGCGACCGCCACTCGCGCCGGAGATCGTGGCGCTCATCGTGCGGTAGCTGGCGAGAACCCACTGTGGAGCGGAGCCGTCGCCGGATCCCGAACGAACTCACGAAGCTTGGCCACGACGTGGGCAAGGACGCGGTCGCGAAATACATGCCGAAGCCACCCCGGCGACCGCGCCGGCCCCCATCGCAGACATGGAAGACCTTCCTCCGCAAACCTTCTCTACGTCTTTTTTGTCCTCTCGCTTGAACGCCGCCGTGTGCGTCACGTCAACGGGACGGCACACCCGTACGCCGCGTGGGCCGCGCAGCAGATCTTGGAGGCCATCGGTCCGGACATCGTGCCGCTGCGGCTGATCCCAGATTGCGATGCCATCTTCGGCAGCGAATTCGACGCGCGCGTCGACAACCTGGGCGTCCGGCAGATCCGCATCTCGCCGCGCTCTCCTTGGCAAAACGGATACACGGAAAGATGGGTGGGCACATTGCGCCGCGAGTTGCTTGACCACCTGATCGTGCTTGGCGAGCGGCATCTGCTCCGCCTGGTCCGCGACGGACTACTCGTCACACCGCCGGTTTATTCACCCACCAGACCAAAAGCTCCGCGCCAAGCGGGGTTCCAGCCTGCTGTCGGGCCGTGCCGTGGCGGCTGACGACCGCGTCGACGGGCGCCGCAGCGACCATGGCGCGCCCGGAACGAAACTCGGTCGATATGGTGGCGAAACAGACAAGGCATTAAGAAACAATAAGCATGGTGTCCGCAGTTCGCATGCCGGTTCCCACCAGACATGCGGTCGGCGCTCGTGGGCGCGCGGCCCACGGCAACGCGGTCGGGCTCGGCGCCGTGACGATGTGCACGTTGATAGCGGAGGAAGGCCAACCGCTCCTCCAGACCGCCGCGTTTGCGCTGGTCTTCCCCTTGGCGATCCTGACGATCGCCGTGCGGTACGGCAGCGGGCCGGCCCTCGTGACCTCGATCGCGGGGGTCATCGCCTGCGACTTCGTCATCGTCCCACCGGCGATGGCATTCGCGGTGCCCAACCTGAAGGACGGGTTAACCCTGATCGTGATGACGGCCGTCGCAGTTGCCATCAGCGTGGTAGTCGAGCGGCTCCGCCGGAAAGCGTTTCTTGCGGAGCGACAGGCCGACCTCGAGGGATTGCGCAACACGACGCTGAGCGCTCTCTCCCACGACTTGCGGTCGCCGTTAGCGGCTCTCGTCTGCGCCAGCACTGCGCTAAACGAGAATGCCATGGCTGGGCCCTTGCAACCACAGCTCGCGCGGATCGTCGCTTCGGAAGCCGACCGCGTGAATCGCATCGTAAATGCCCTGTTCAACCTGACGAGGCTCCAGAGTCGTACGTCGTCGCATGAGACTGAACTCCAGTCGATCGAGGACCTGATCGGTGGCGCCCTCACGAGGCTCGAGCCGCAGCTGGTGGGGCGCTCGGTGCGCGCGGAGGTCCCTGAAGAAACGCCGCTGCTGATCTGCGACCCGGTTCTTATCGAACAGGTCTTGGTCAACCTCCTCGAGAACGCCGTCCGGCACGCGGGCCCAGAGTCGCCGATCGAGGTGACCGCGTGGGCGAAGAGCGGTGAGATGTTGGTTCACGTCGCGGACCGTGGCCCCGGGGTGCCTCCGGGCGACGAGGAGCGGGTGTTCCAGAAGCACTACCGTGACCAGGATGGCAGCCGGCACGATGGCCTCGGCCTCGGCCTGACTATCTGCCGCGCCATCGTCAGCGCGCATGGTGGCCGGATTTGGTTCGAGAACCTTACGGACGGCGGGGCGAGGGTCACAGTGGCCCTTCCACTGCGACGGGCGGCGTTCGAGGAGGTGTCGCCATGACGGAGACCGCCTCGATACTCGTCATCGACGACGAGCCGCACGCGCGCGCCCTGCTCCAGATGACGCTCGGGCAGGCGGGGTATTGCTGCCTTCGCGCATCGACCGGGATCGAAGGCATCCGCACGGCGGAGAACAGCGAACCCAACCTCGTCATCCTCGATCTCGGTCTTCCGGATCTGAGCGGCGTGGAGGTGGCGAAGAGAATCCGCGAGCGAAGCGCCGCACCGATCATCGTCCTCTCTGCGAGCGGACAAGAGAGCGATAAGATCTCCGCCCTGGACGGAGGGGCCAACGACTACGTGACGAAGCCCTTCGCAGTGGGGGAGTTCTTGGCCCGCGTCCGGGCAGCCCTCCGGCCAGCGAGCAGTTCGACGGCCGGCAAGGCCCCGTCGGGAGTGCTCACTTTCGGGGATCTGTCGGTCGACTTTGACGCGCGGAGAGTTACAAAGCGCGACCGGCTCGTACGCTTGACGCCTACCGAGTACCGGCTGCTCGCGGTGATGTTGAGCGAGCCTGGCCGCCTCCTGACACACCAGCGGATCCTGCGGCAGGTGTGGGGACCTCGCTGCGCCTCGGATATGAACTACCTACGCGTCTACATGAAACGGGTTCGCCTGAAAATCGAGGACGAGCCCTTGCGACCGAAGTACCTCGTCAACGAGACGGGCGTCGGCTACCGGTTCAGCGTGCCGGCTTAGCCGTCCCCCATCCCCAATGCCGATCGCTTTCGCGGCGGCCAATTAAAAGACAACACCCCCCCCTCTCCGCCGAGGGAGAGGGGGGGGGCCACGTGTCGCGGCTCGCTTGCGCTATTCGGCTGGGGTGGCCGCCGTCTCTTTCGTGAGAACAAAGTCGGGATAGCCCACGACGCCCATCTCCGGAATGTCGAGGCCCGCGATCTCGGTCTCGGCACTCACGCGGATGGGGGTGATTAGGTTCGAGACCTTGAACCAGACATACGCCATGACGAAACCAAAGGCGCACAGCGCGACGCAATCGATGACCTGCATGGCGAGCTGTGAGGCGTCGCCATACAAGATGCCGCGCACCCCGTCGGAGCCATATTGCTTGACGAAGTCGTCGCGAACGACACCGTTCCAGCCCGCGCCGTAGGCGCCATTGCCGAAGATGCCGACCGAGAGCACACCCCACAAACCGTTCACGCCGTGGACGGAGATCGCGCCAACCGGATCGTCGACGCCGTGATTGTCGAAGAACCCGACCGACACAACGACGAGTACACCGGCGACCAGGCCGATAACCACCGCTGCCCACGGATCAACGAACGCGCAGGGGGCGGTGATGGCAACGAGACCTGCGAGCATCCCGTTGACCATCATGCCCGGGTCAGGCTTGCGCCCGCGCATCATCAGAAAGCCCATGGCTCCGAAAGCTCCGCCAAAGCTCGCCAGCATCGTGTTGACGACAATAAAGGCGATGCGTAGATCGGTGCCGGAGAGCGTTGAGCCGGGGTTGAACCCGAACCAGCCGAACGCCAAGATGAAGCAACCGACGATCGCCATCGGCAGGTGGTGGGCAGGGATCGTTTGTGGCTTGCCGTTGATGTACTTGCCTATGCGCGGTCCTATGACGATCGCGCCCGCCAGGGCGATCACGCCTCCCATCGCGTGCACTACGCCGGACCCGGCGAAGTCGACGGCGCCGTGACCGAGGTGCCAGTTGACCCCGCCCTGAGCGAGCCAGCCGCCTCCCCAGACCCAGTTCGCGTAAATGCAGTAGGGCAGCGCAACCCATAGACCATAGAGCACGAAGTTCTTCCACGCCCAGCGTTCGGCCATCGCGCCCGTGGGGATGGTGGCCGTCGTGTCCATGAACACCATCATAAAGAAGTACAGTGCGAGAACGGCCGTGTCACCCACTGAGGAACCCAGGAAGAAGCCCTTGGTGCCGATGACGCCGTATTTTCCGGCAAGCACAATGCCCTGGTTGAGCACGGAAGTGCCCGGACCGAGCGACGAGTACCACCCAGGCGGAACCGGTCCGTTGAACCAGTTGCCCCAGCCGAACGCGAAACCGTAGATCCAGAATCCTAGGCCACCCAGCGGGTAGATCATGAAGTTCATGGCAAACGTGTGCGCCGCGTTCTTGGCGCGACACATGCCCGTCTCGACCATGGCGAAGCCGGCTTGCATGAACATAACCAAAAAGCCCGTGACCATCGCCCAGACCATGTTGATCGAGAAGAGGTTGTGAGCGATGCGGTCGTAGAGATCGGGCGGCCCGAGCGTGCTGGGGACGTCCCCCTTGCCGTCACCGGCGGGGGTCGCCCACACCCCTGCGGCCCCGCCGGTCGGGTCGGGCCACGTCGGCGGCTTTCCGTCGGCGTTGGCTCCCGAGAAGTAAGCGGGCAATGGTGGCGCAGAAGCCGACGCGGACGCTGCCGATGGCGCCGGCGCGTCCGCAAGCGCCAAGCTTGTGAGCGTCGCGCAGAAGGCCAGCATACTCACGATAAGCAGTTTGCACTTGTTCGTCATGCGAGATCCCTTTCCGGAAGGTACGGGCCCAGGCCAATCGAATAGCCCAACAAACGTATCTACGATTTCGGTTGTAGTTTGAAACGCGAACCCCTCGCTTCGGACTACTGACTCCGAAACTCGGGATCCGAGAAATGCTTCGTGCTCGGCGGACGTTCTGTGCGGCGCTACGTTCGCCGTGCGAGCCTCTTTAGGCCCGTTCCCAAGAGCGCGCCCAGCAGGGCACCGATCTGCATTGTAGCCAAGAAAGCCATTCCCACGAACAGCTGCCGCGTCACCACGACCACGACGGCGGTCACAAGCAACATCGCTGCCTGCATGGCCACAAGTGTCCTTTTGTAATGCTCCAGCATTGAGTGCCTCGCCTTGTCGACGTGCACGCTAGCCGCTGACTGTATCTGCGCCGTTTCGGCGCTAATTAATTCGCCATTAACAATGCCAAGAAGACTATTGACTCCGATCGCATCGGACGCAGCGCGTCATCGATCGAGGACGGCGAGGACAACGGTCGTCACGACGTGAGCGGGTGCCATCACTGCAAACGCGAAGATTGCGTAACGCACAAAGGTCGGCGTCGGGAACCGCTCGCGTTCTGCGATGGCCTTGATCATCAGGTTCGGCCCATTGCCGATGTACGTAGTGGCGCCCATAACCACGCTACCGATGCTGACCGCAGCAAGCTTCCACGGTGCCACGCCCGCCACGAGGCGGCCGCTGTGAACGCTGAGGCCGCGCGCGAGGGCGGCGAAGGCGGTGTACGTCGGTGCGTTGTCGAGCACCGCCGAGAGCAGCCCGGAGGCCCAGAAGAGCTGCCAACCTTTGTGAAGCGGAAGCCAAGGCGCAGAGCGCGCAAGCGCCTCTTGGATTGGACCGAGGCAGGCGAACAACCCGGCGAAGATGATGGCGACGTCGATGATTGGCGCGAACGAGAAGCCGTTGTCTTGGTGTAGTTCCTTTGGCGTCAACAGGAGCGACGCTCCGGCGATGACGATCATCGCGACCTCGCGGAACCCGATGGGTAGCAGCGCGGCAGGCACGACGGCGAGTAGCAGGGCCACGTTTCTTTTGCCGCGGATCGTCAGGGGGACAGCCTCGGCCTTGTCCTTCATCAGCGCCGCTGCGGATTCGCGCGCGTAGGCCCGTCTGTCGATAAAGTAGAGGGCGGCGGCGGCGGAGCCCACATAGAGTAACCATGCCGGAAAGAGACGTAGGGTCCAGAAGAACGGAACGCCTCCGATGTATCCGACGAGAAGGGGTGGATCGCCGAGCGGTGTGAGAAGCCCGCCTGCATTGGCCACAGCGACGATAAAGAGCGGCACGAGGTGCGCGCGGTGCTCCCTCTGGCGATTGGTCCTGAGCAGCGGGCGAATCATGAGCATGCTCGCGCCGGTTGTCCCGACAAAGCTGGCCAGAACGGACCCGACAACGACGAGCGCGACGTTGGTCGACGGCGTCGCTTCGATGTCACCTGCGAGTTGGACGCCGCCCGAAGTGATGTAGAGGGCGCCAAGCGTGGCGACGAAGGAGGCGTACGAGCGCGCCGCGTCGATCATGGGCTGAAGGCGCCCGGTTGAGCCAAACTGCGCGACGACGGGTAGCGCGCACATTCCGACGACGAATCCCTGGAAGACGCGGCTCTCCCACGCTTTGGGCGCGACGATGGGCAGAACGGCGATCGCAAGGACGAGAGCCGGAAAGGGGAGCACCGTCCACGTGGGGATTTCTTGCGGCGACATCAATTCCGTCCGAATCCTCGGCCTTTATCATGCGGGAGTGCGAAATCACCACGTGATATTGTATGCTTGGTCAACATGACTGTCGGTGAACGCACCGAAACCTCCGTCGCAGATGGCGCCGACCCCGAGGAGCTGGCCATCATCCTCACAGCGATTGACACCTCATCGCTGGCCAATGAGGTAGTCGATACGGGAGCGCGGTTTGCCAGGCGTGCCTGGCAGAATGCGCAACTGCACCTGCTGCACGTCTTCCGCTCGGCCAGGTTCGATCGGCGCGCGCACGCGGGAGTCAAGACCGAGGAATTGCTGGCCGACGCCCAGAGTTATCTCGATCGCTACGTCCGCATGGCCCGGCGGCTCTTCCCCGGCGCGGTGACGGGTCATCTCGCGGAAGGCGATCCTGCGGGCGAGATCGTCCAGCGAGCGCGGTCGCTTTCGGCGGACTGGCTGCTCCTGGGAACTCAGGACCCCGTCGGTCTCGAGCGCTTTCTTCTCGGTTCGGTTGCGGAGAAGGTCGCGAAGACCGCTCCTTGCTCGGTCGTCGTCGTGCGAAGGAAGCGCAGGCCGTTGGTCAGGGTTCCTTGACGGGAGCCGCATCCGTGCCGCGTCTTGTTCCCCAACGCACCCTTGCGCACTCGAGCTCAAGAGGCCGCCGACGCCGGGCTCTATGCCCGACCCAACCAGAGTAACGCGGTTGTGTATGACACCACCGCGCCAGTCGACGGCCACTTGAGCGCGAATGCGCAAACAGTTATCTCGTACAGTTTGGGCGGGTCCCTTGTCGGCGCGCTCTGGCACCACCCATGAGCAATGCGTCGCAGCCGATCCGATGTGAAGTTAATATTCGGTTAATTCACCTCTACGTGCCGGCCGCGGGAAGCGACGAGAATTTCTTTCTCGAACAATTAACGGAGCTGATACTGGCGCGACGGAAGCGGGGACCCGATGCTCGGCGGCGCGAGCTGGCCGCGCCATGGAGCGATCAAATTGGCATCTGGGCGCGGCTCGCTGGACAGTCGTTGCGATCGGCACCGTGTCATTCGGGCTGTACATGGCCTGGCTCAGGGCGTTCGAGCGTGTACTGGAGCCGCTCGCGCGAAGACTCTGGGGACGCATTACCGGATGCGACATCATTTGGGTTCCCGCGGGGTCGTTTCGCGTGTGGGGGTCGAAGCAGTCCATTCACATGGCGCGCGAGGGCGCCATCGCGTTGGCGGGCAGTCTGTTCGTGGTCGCATCGGCGGCGGTCCCCTCGCTCGGACTCCATTTCATGGCCCTCGCTTTCGAGGCCGACGGCGGGCAGGTCCGCGGCAGCGCCTACCTCATGTCGGCGCCGATGATGCTGATCTTCGTCGTGAGGACGCTAAAGCGCCGGGTCGAGCCCGGCTGATGCATGTTCGACACTGAGCATCGCCCTTTGGCCCGGTCACGTCAGTCCGTGCACGACACATGCGCACGTCGAAGCGGACCTAGCGATGAAGGAGCGGACGATGCAGAGCTGGTGCCGCCGTCGCTGGGTTCGAGCCGTTTCCGCCCCATCGACCGGCTGCTGCGTTCTTGAACGGTCTGTGATCAGGCGTAAGAGCGCTGCGATCTCCCAGTCTCGAATGTGCAAAATGCGGTGGGAGGCAAGGTCGGCAATGCTCCGTGATCAAGCGGACCGCGCCGACTGCACTCCAACGCGCGGTGAGCGGGTCAAGGAACGTCTCTCGGCGAAGTCTCTCCTTCCCTGCCCAAACTCGCAACCGATTGGGCAAAGGATCGGGCCATGTTCCGAGAATCGGATTTAAGCCCGGACATTACAGCGGGGTTGACCGGACTCGAAAACGGCAGAAACGCAAGAGTCGAGCCGTTCTCACGTCGACTCACGTACGGATGACCCTCCGCGAGTTGACGTAAGTGCGCGATCCACGGTCGCGTTTGGGCCAATGGTAGAATGCACACAATCGACGGTCGAAGACGCACTCGCGGTCGCCCTTTCCGAGGCATCACTGCCAGTACCGTGGGACATCGTCGCTCAGCTTGCGAGATAGCTTGAGGCGCGGAGCCTCTCACACGCCGGCGTGGCGACACTGGAGGCGCATCGCGCGCAACGCAAGCTCACAACGAAGGGCTCCGAGCCGGAAGTACGGATTAAAAGAGCTTGCAGGTGCTGAGAAGCTGCGCGGAGTTAACCCCGATCGGATCCCGATTCCGCGATGTCAGTGCAAGGCTTCGGTCGAAACCATGGTAGCCGCGCTCACCGGCAACCATCGCGATGAGCGCGGCCGTTGACGCTCCCTTGCACGCCGATCGCGGATGACGCAGTCCGGCTGGGTCCGTGGGGCCCGGGCGCCGCCGACGTCGACGCGTCGCCACGCGATCAAGAGCCTCCGCTCGGGCGTGGCGCGTCCAAAATGCCGGACCTTCGGCTACCACAGACGAGCGGAGAACTATCCGCCGTCTCCGGCCGTCTTCGAGACAATCGGACAATTCACGAGACCAGCGTTCGGGACGAGCACGGGCGCTTGCTGGGCCGTCGCGAGACTGTTCACGGACGCAAACGCGGCGTTGTCGTACGCAATGACCATCCAAAGCGGGGAGTACGCGGCGTCCTCGGGCAGCGCGTCGACGACGTTGTGGGTCTGCATCGAGGACGGCTCGGTCTTGAAGCCAGAGGGTGGACCGCTCATGGCGTTGTTCGGATCGGGGTTCACGTTGAACGTCACGTAGATCGGCGCCACCGTTACGCCTCCGCCCGAGCCGGTCGTCAGCATGTGTTCGAGAAAGGAGAAGTACTTGACGATTTTGCCCTTGTACCAGCCGCGTACGAGCGCCGCGGACTCCTGCGACGTGTAGCGCAAGCTCGCCGTCGATCCGTCGGGCACCACCGGACAATTGACGATCGTGTTCGTCGGCGTCGTCTGGAAACCCGCCGCTTGGATTTCGGCTGCGCTCGTCACCGAGTTGGGGACGTAGCTTGCCGGGACGGTCACTTTGGTGACGAGCCAGAAATCGTTGTAGCCGGGGTCACCCGGCAAAAGATCGATGATGTGAAGTTGCGCGGTCAGCTCGCTGTTCGAACCCTCGGTGAAAAAAACGTAGATGGGAACGGGGGAAGCCGGTAGGACGTCAAAGTTGTAGTAGGCGACCTTCTCGCCGTTCGGTCCGAGGCCGCGGGTGATGAACGGGCCTTGGTCGAAGTCGATGGGCGCGTTCAGCGCGGGAAACGAGGGGTTCGCGCTTCGTTTGAAGAGATGCGCGAAGCTGTCGCTGAAGCGATCGATGGAGACGATTGGCGCGGTATCGGGATTCTTGGCGACCAGGGCGTCGGCCGCGGCGGCGCCAGTGTCGTTCGGACTTGTGGCGCCTCCGTCGTTCGGACTGGCGCTGTTGTTGCTGCTGCACGCTGCAACAAGCAATGCCAAAGCAGCGCTGCGGGTACACGTCCACATAAGCGACCTCCTCGAGAGCCGTGCGCGCACGCGTCGCGCTGGGTGACATCCAACCTGAGAGCGTCCCAGGTACGGGGCGGATCCGATCCGGTTACGAAGATTCGGACTTGTCGTTCACTTTTGCCGCGGGTTGACGACGACGAGGGGACTCCGCAGCTACGAGTCGCCCTTTGGGAATTCGGGTGCGCTTTTCGGCCTTTGGAGGCGCTGGTAAGCCTTGGCGATGTCTGCTTCGGTGACCAGTCCGACACAGCGTCCGGTCCGATCGATGATCGGCAGCTGTGAGAGACCGTTGGAGATCATCGTTTGAAGCGCGAATCCGAGATCGTCGTCGAGATCGACCGAGACCGTCGGCCGCATGAGATCCGCGGCGTTCACGAGCGTGAGTAGTTCAGGCTCCGACGCGAGCACGGCGATCTCTTCGGGCGTGATGATGCCTACGATTTTTCCGGCGTCGTCGACCACGGGATAGACGAGCTGGGTGGGCTCCTCGGTTCGGCCCTTCACGACGTCGGCTGCGCGGGCCCGCATTCGGAAACTTCGTAGTGGGGCGGCGCCGTTCGTGAACTGCTCGAGGGGCAGGCTCTCGACCTCTTCCGTCGCGCGCTTGGTGCTGAGGTACACGCCGTCCTGCTCGAGCAGCGCCTCGTAGATCGGGATGGGGCGCGCATGCCGCGCGAGGATGTATGCGGTCATGTTGGCCAGCATCAGCGGCAAGATGAGCGAGTACCCGCCAGTCATCTCGATGATGATGAGCACCGACGTCATCGGAGCGCGGATAATGCCGGCAAAGACCGCGCCCATCCCGACGAGCGCGAAGGCCCCGATCGGCTCGCCTGTGTGGTGGAGAAGCGTCGAGTCGAGCCTACCGACGGCGCCCCCGAGCATCCCCCCTATGAACAGCGCTGGTGCGAAAATCCCGCCGGCGCCTCCACTCGCGTACGAGAATACGGTGGCGACGAGCTTCATCAAGCAAAGGACCAGCATGACGTTGATTCCGAGGCTCCCGGTCAGGGCCGCGCTCAGCGTGTCGTAACCCCCGCCGGTGACGCCGCGCGTACCGAGCTGCCACCACGCGAGGACGGCGAGAGCACCGACGACGAGACCGCCCACGCCGGGACATGCCCAGGGCGGCAGACGGGAGGTCCGAAACCATAGGCGTAGCGCGAGCAGCGAGTCGGTGAATGCCACGGAAACTGCGGCGGCGGCCACCCCAAGGATGGCGTAAATCGCCAGCGACGACGCATGTTGCATGTCGTAGCGCTGCGGCACGTCGAAGACCGGATGCGCGCCGAGCACACTGCGCTCGATCACCGCCGCAAGGGCCGCCGCAATGATGACGCCGGAGAGAACCGTCTGATCGAGGTTGCCCACCACCTCCTCAATGGTGAAGGTGACCGCTGCAATCGGGGCATTGAAAGCCGCCGCGATTCCCGCCGCCGCGCCGACGGGAATCAGCCGACGCAGGGCCTTCGGAGAGACCTGCGTGATGCGGCCGAGGAAACTCGCGACCCCCGCGCAGATCTGGACGGTGGGCCCCTCTCGCCCGAGCGAGGAGCCCGAGCCGATCTGCAGCGCACCAACGATGAACTTGCCAACAGAATCGCGCAGGCGCAGGCGACCCCCTCTCACCGCGAAAGCGATCTTGACCTGGGGGATGCCGCTTCCGCGTGCGTTGGGGACGACGTATTGGAGGACAACGCCGCAAGCGAGTGCGCCGAGTGTCGGGGTCGCCAGCGTCCAGCCTATCCACGATCGACCGGGCGCGCTCATTGCCTGGTCGATGAGCGCGTGCGATGCGAGCGTGATGGCGATATGGAACGCCACCGCAGCGAGACCACATACGACGCCAATGACGATGGTGAGCAAGAAGAGGCGCTGCGCTTCGGTGGGTGCGAAGCGGATCTCCGCGCGAAGCAGGTAAAGACCGCGCAGCCGAACCGCCGAGCGTACGCGACGCCACAGGGCGCGCCGCCAGTCCAGAGATCGGTTCCGAGAGGCCCTGGCTCCCTCCGATTGCGGGCTGTCGTCCAAGGCGTCAGACACTACGACGCGCCGCCGGAAACTGCTACGAAACGACGCACGCGACAGGAAGGGAGAAGCGTGTCACTCACGAATCGCCCCCCGATGCGAGATCTCGCGTGCAGGAGCGGCGCCGAAGAGTGGCGTTTGGACCGCGGCCACGGCCTCCACCGGCTTACCGCCGCACATATTGCGTGACGAGGCTGCGCAGCTTGCGATTCTCGTCCGCCGAGCCGCCGCTTGTCCTGCGCCTCGGACATGGTCATGCCTCCTTACTGGCCCGCCAGCGCTGCATTGTCTGGTTACTCACACCCATGCGACGCGCCACGTCGGTCTGCGTGGCGCCGCCCTCGAGCTCGCGAATTGCCCCGATGATGTCTGCCTCTGAAAGCTTGCTCTTCCTTGCCATCTCGACCTCCGTACTTTCGTACGGAACCGCTGGCCCAGTTTTCGAGGGCCAGGTCACAGAAACTGTCAACGATGTCCTGGCGCGTACCAGCGAGCCCAGCGTCCGGGCCAAATCTCGCAATCTGCCTGAGAGCCGTGGTCAAGATGCAAACCCGCCAAGTCGAGAAGGCGCAAGGCCTTGAATTGCAGCAGCTGCTCGGAATGACTCGTTGCGCGGCGACCCGGTTCAGATCGTGCAGATGGGGCGGCAACCATGCAGAAGATGAACACCGTAGTGGCTGTGTACGGCACGCATCCCCAGGCCGAGGAAGCGCTGCGCGCTTTCCAGAACACAGCCTTCGACATGAAGAAGCTGTCGATCGTCGGGAAGGACTACCATACGGAGGAACACGTCATCGGCTTCTACAACGCCGGCGATCGCATGAAATTCTGGGGCAAACGGGGGGCGTTCTGGGGGACCTTTTGGGGCATGTTGTTCGGCTCCGCCCTCTTTCTTATCCCCGGTGTCGGGCACCTCGTGGTGCTTGGCCCGCTGGTAGGATGGATCGTAGGCGCCTTGGGCGAAGGCGCCGTGATTGGGGGTTTGACGGCGCTCGGCGCGGGCCTCTACAGCATCGGCATCCCCAAAGACAGCATCTTCAAGTACGAGACGGCGCTCAAGGCCGATCACTTCGTCGTTGTCGCCCACGGCAACGTAGACGATGTGACAACGGCGAAGCGGATCCTTGATAGGACCGGCGCTCTTTCGGTCGACGAGCATCGCGCAGCGGGCGCCACCTGAGCGGGCCGAGGATGTCACTCCAAAAACGGCTGAGACCTGCTCACAGCCGCGAATAGGTGACCTTGATGCCGAGAGGTTTCAGGGAACTCGAGCGGTACACGGTGACTGCAACGGCGGAGGCGGAGCCACACCACCACGCCGGAGGGGCCGGGGTGACGCCCCCGCTGCTCAGGAGCGTCCGGTCAATCCCCTCAGAAAGGAATCCATGAAATGGATAAGTTATATTTAATGATTCCGGTCGCCCTCCTGGCTTTCCTCGCGCTCGGCATCGCGACGTCGACCGTCAAGATCGCTAGGGAGTACGAGAGAGGTGTCGTCTTTCGCCTCGGCCGGCTGATTGCCCTCAGAGGTCCAGGCCTCTTTTTCATTTTTCCCTTCGGGATCGATCACGTCAGAAAAGTCGATTTGCGCGTGGTCACGCTCGAGGTCCCTCAGCAGGAGGTGATTACGTCCGACAACGTGACCGTCAAAGTCAACGCCGTCATCTTCTTTCAAGTGATAGACGCGCAGGCTGCCATCGTTCGCGTCGCCAACTTCATGGAGGCGACGTCCCAGATTGCGCAGACGACGCTACGTGCCGTCCTTGGACAATCAAGCCTCGACGAACTCTTGGGCGGCCGCGAGAAGATCAATGGCAAGCTGCAGGCGATCATCGACCGCCAGACCGAACCCTGGGGCATCAAGGTGGGGACCGTCGAGCTCAAGGATGCGCAGCTCGCCGAATCCATGGTGCGCGCCCTTGCCAGGCAGGCGGAGGCCGAACGCGAGAAGCGGGCGAAGATCATCGCCACCGAAGGGGAGTTTCAGGCTGCGCAGGTCCTGGCCAACGCCGCCGAAATCATCTCGACGCAACCAGCCGCTCTCGCGCTGCGTTACATGCAGACCCTGCTCGATATGGGATCGAACCAAAACTCGACCATCGTTTTTCCCATCCCTATTGAGCTCATCCGACCCCTACTCGCGGCGCCGGTGCCCATGAAAGCTGTTGCGGCGAGCTCCCGGGCGCCCGTCAATGGCGGAGAGTTTCCCCAAGCTACGCTCCCGGTCGCGCGTTGACCGAGAAGTGGTCGGCGAACCTCGCCGGAGAAGCACGTCCTTCGCACCGTATCGCGCGGACCGAGGTGGCCTGCGCGCGCGCCCTATTGGATCAACTCGAGACCATGCTCGACACGCAGAACGAGGAGCAGACACGATGCGACGTCGTCCTTCAGGTCGCAGACCAGCTCGCCCGCGTGGCAAGCACGATGAAACAGTCGGGCGCACGGCGGGGTGACAAACCAATTGTTCGAGGTGGCGTCATGGTCATCGGCTCGAACTCGCCACCGGAGGACGACGTGGTCCGAATCAAGATCGGTATTGACCGACAGATTCGATAGGGCGCTGCGTCATTTGGGAACAACGAAGGAGAGATGAAAATGATGGGCTCATGGTGGTTCTTGTGGGCGGTGCTCATGTTCCTATTTATTGTGCCCTCGGTTAGTTACGGTTGGGGCTACCGCGGATGGGGCCCGCCATACCCCAGGTATGTCCAGCGACGCCGAGGGCAGGCCGCAGCCGTTGGTGGTTCGGCAGCGTTTAACCACCACGCTTGGGGTTGGGGCGGCGACTTCGTGTGGATGGTTCTCCTCATCGGGGTGTTCTGGGCGTGTTTTTGGATTTGGTGGCACTGAATCCGACCCAACAAGAGCAACAACCGTCATGATTCGTCCTTCGATCAGAGTCCCTGCGATCCTGCTCCTCATCGCATGCTCGAGGTCCGAGCCGAGTACGACGACCACGACCTCTGCGCGCGTCCCGGCGTCGTCAGCGAGCACAACCGCTTCAACCCCGGCATCAGCGCAGGCGACCGCGAGTCCAGTCTTCACCGATGGTGAACACTGGGGTCACATGACGGGATGCCGCCGGAGATGCCGATGCACGGGGACCGTCGTGAGGGCGGGATGGGGTATCGGATGCAGGGGTATCCTTGAACCTTCACGGGGCCTGTTTCGCGCGGCGCCAAGAAACGTGGTGCCTCCGGCTGCAGATTGTGCAGCGCCGCAGTGGGACGACAGGAATGCTCTGACCGTGGCGCTTCGGCGGTCGAGGCGTTGCCAGGTCGCCGCGGGCTCCACGTGAATGCTCGCGGCCTCCGGCGCGAATGCTGAGGAATTGATGCAAACGCAGCCTCCAAGCTCCAACCGCGCAAAGCCAAGAAATGCACCTTCGACCCGGGTGGTCGAAACCAAAGGCGCTGCACACGGAGGTACCATGAGCAACGGGCTCTCGGTCAACGGAGCCCCCTCGGACGCCGCCGTGACTCCTTCGCCCGCGAAGGCCGAGTACGTCTGCCCGATGCACGCGCAGATCGTTCGCGACGCGCCCGGGTCATGTCCGATATGCGGGATGACCCTCGAGCTTCGAACCGTCACCGTCGAGGAAACGCCGAACGCCGAGCTTGTCGTCATGCGGCGCAGATTTTTCGTGTCGATCGGGCCCGCGAGCATCGTGTTCCTGATGGGGATGTCCGAACTGTTGCCGGGCATGCCGCTGCATCATGCACTTGGAGCACGCACGATCGCCTGGGTCGAGTTTTGTCTCGCTACTCCCGTTGTGCTGTGGGGAGCATGGCCGTTCTTCGTGCGCGCTTGGCAGTCGCTGGTGAACCGTAGCCTCAACATGTTCACGCTGTTTGGTCTCGGGATAGGCGTCTCTTACGCCTACAGCGTCGTTGCGCTTCTCGCGCCGTCAATCTTCCCACCTTCGTTTCGTGGAGACGACGGCGTGGTGGCCGTTTACTTCGAGGCTGCCGCGGTGATCGTCGCCTTGGTGTTGCTCGGACAAGTCCTCGAGCTCGGAGCGCGAAGCGAAACGAACGCCGCCATCCGTGCGCTCCTTCACCTTGCTCCGAAGACCGCGCGCCGCATCCGCGAGGACGGCGCGGAGGAGGACGTGGCATTGGATGTCCTCGCCGTCGGCGATCGGCTTCGAGTGCGCCCGGGCGAGAAGGTTCCGATCGACGGCGTCGTTCTAGAGGGGACGAGTTCTGTCGACGAGTCGATGATTACGGGCGAATCGATTCCGGTCGGGAAGCAGCTTGGAGACCGGCTCATCGGCGCCACGTTGAACGGCACCGGCTCGATGGTGATGCGCACCGAGCGCATCGGCTCGGGGACGCTCCTTGCCCAGATCGTTCGAATGGTGGGCGAGGCGCAACGAAGTCGCGCTCCGATTCAGAAGCTCGCGGATGTGGTTGCAGGATATTTCGTTCCCGCGGTGCTCGCGCTTGCCGTGCTCACGCTCATCGCGTGGGGCGTGTTTGGACCCCAACCGAGGATGGCACACGCGATCGTCAACGCTGTCGCCGTACTGATCATCGCCTGCCCCTGCGTGCTCGGTCTCGCGACGCCGATGTCGATCATGGTGGCCACGGGTAAGGGTGCGGCGTTTGGCGTCCTCTTCAAGAACGCTGAGGCCATCGAAGTCATGCGAAAGGTCAACACGCTCGTCGTCGACAAAACGGGCACCCTCACGGAGGGCAAACCCAAGATCGTCTCTATCGCGACCGTAGACGGCGGGGACGAAACTTCGCTCATCAAGCTGGCGGCCAGCCTCGAGCAAGGAAGCGAACATCCGCTCGCAGCGGCAATTGTCGAAGGTGCGAAGACGCGCGGGATTGCACTCGTGAACGTAATCGATTTCGCGTCGACGACGGGTAAGGGCGTAACGGGGACCATCGAAGGTCATCAGGTAGCCCTCGGCAACGCGAAGCTGATGGACGACCTTCACGTCGCCGCGGGCGGGCTAGGGCCGCGGGCCGAGTCGATGCGGGCCGACGGTGAAACGGTCGTGTTCGTGGCGGTCGACGGCAAGATCGCGGGCATCATCGGCGTTGCAGACCCCATAAAAGACACGACCGTGAGCGCAATCCGAGAGCTTCACGACGAAGGCATGCACATCGTCATGCTGACCGGAGACGCCAAGACGACCGCGTCCGCAGTCGCCAAGAAGCTCGGGATCGACGAATTCATCGCGGAAGTGCTGCCTGATCAGAAGGCCGCAACCATCAAGCGTCTGCAAGCCGAAGGACGCGTCGTCGCCATGGCGGGCGACGGTGTCAACGACGCTCCAGCGCTGGCTCAGGCGCAGGTCGGTATCGCTATGGGAACTGGAACGGACGTGGCGATGAAGAGCGCTGGGGTCACCCTCGTGAAGGGCGACCTCTTGGGGATTGCACGCGCGCGGCGACTCAGTCGCGCGACCCTGCGAAATATCAAGCAGAGCCTCTTCTTCGCGTTCATCTACAACATTCTGGGCGTGCCGATCGCCGCCGGCGTTCTCTACCCGGCGTTCGGCATCCTGCTCAGCCCAATGCTTGCCGCGGCGGCGATGAGTCTCAGCTCCATATCGGTCATCGGCAATGCGCTGCGACTTCGGCGCGTGAAACTAGACCCCGGCAGTTCCCCGGTTTCCAGCTCCCGGCAGCCCGCGCGCACTCAAATGAGAACCGTAGCGCCGGGGCCGCCGAGCGCGATCTCCCGGCACGAATCGAGGAAGACATGAAGCTGGGC
>JALYHX010000915.1 GCA_030776305.1 Myxococcota bacterium | reverse complement strand
ACTGCAACAAGCGGTACGCAACGGCCCGCGACATGGCGCTGGCCATCGAGGCCGCAGCGAGCCTCGCGCCTTCGTCGCGAGTAGGGAGTTGGGTCGAAGCGCTTGCGGTCGGAATTCTCAGTCGACGAGCGGCGCAGATGGCAGACATCGAACGCGAGGCCTATCGAATCGACGGCCGCGAAACGCCGTTTCCAACCGCGCCGTCGGTGGGTTCGAGGGTCGACCGCGAAAGTTCCCATGTCGCCTGCATCCCGTCCGTGCCAAGCGGCCGATGCGCCAGAGCGCCCACCGCCGGTGCGCAATCATTGGCCGCCGATCGCCTGGAGCCGACCGTCCCGACGCACTTCACCCCAGTCGCGTCGTTGGGCGCTTCGACGCTCAACGAGCTCGACGGCGACGGTCGCTCGGCCACCTTCTCACGAACCGCGCGCCGTACTCTCCACCGCATCGCGTTCACGCTGACGATCGCGGCGCTTTCGGTAGTGGCGGTCTATGGCGCGATGCGGTTTGGGGCGCGCTACATGAGAGTCTCCGACGTGTTTGTTGCCGGCCCGAGTCCGGCCGAAGCACCGCTCGAGATCCTTTCCCCGCCTGCGGTATCGGCTCCCGGGCTTCCTCCGCAACCGTCCGCGGCCGACTCAGAGCCGCCCCGTGCACCCAAACACCGAACGATGAAGCCTCCCGCAGGCTCGCCATCCAACTCGGCCCGCACGGGCGGTTCGATTGGTTCGCAGACGAGTGTCCGCCCGCTTTCGGGACCCGACGCCGCGTCGGCGACGAGATCCGCATCCTCCGACGGCCCGAGCCGTTCGAGTTGCAACCCACCCTTCTGGTACGACGCCGACGGCAACAAGCGATATCTTCGTCATTGTGCCGATCTCTGAATCGGGTGGGCGATGCCCATGAGATGCCGCGCGACGGTCGGCTGGGTGGTCTCGGCAGTCTTGACTCTCCACTCGCCGCTGGCCGGCGCACAAGAAACGACGAAGGGCGAGGCCGATACGGACGCGTGCTTCGCTGCCGCGGAGCGCGCGCAGCCCTTGATGAAGCAGAAGAAGCTACGGCAAGCTCGCGCGGAGCTCGAGACTTGCGCTCGCGACGTATGTCCGCGGATTGCGCGCACCGATTGCCGTGGATGGCTCGCCGACGTCGTCAGCGAGCAGCCCTCCATCGTGATCGTGACCCACGAGGTGCGCGGCAGCGAGGTCCACGATCTCTTCGGAGTCCGCGCGACGATCGACGGCGTCATCGTCGTGCAAAACATCGAAATGGCGCCGGTCGTCGTCGACCCAGGCGCCCACCGACTGCATCTCGAGGCGGTCGGTGTCCGGCCGCTGGATGAAGACATCGACGTTCGCGAGGGCGAAAAGCGGCGCATCGTTCACGCCTACTTTCAAGCGCCCGTGACCACGGCGCCGCCGCGCGAAAACCTCCCCCCGGCCGTATATGCCGTCGGCGCGCTCGGCGTCGTGGCCGTTTCGGTGGGCACATACTTCGAAGTCGTCGGCCTTTCACGGCGGGGCGATCTCACCTCCTCGTGCCAGCCAACGCGCACATGCGCTCAGTCGCAGGTCGACGCGGCGCGCAACCTTACCCTGGGAGGAGACGTGACCATTGGCGCGGGACTGTTGCTGCTCGCAACCGCCGCGTACCTCTATGTCGCGCATTTGGGTGCGGATCCACCGTTGCGGACCGATCGCTCGAACCGGGCCATCGGTCTTACGCCGGCGGGCTCGGTCATGGGGCTACGATGGCATTGGTGAAGCCCCGCGACGCGTGATTTCTCGCTGCGCAGCGTGCGCAACCCGTCGCGCAATGAGCGATCGCTCGAGCGCGGCACCCACGTTTGCCTCACGCCGTGAAGTGAGCCTGTGCCCACGGCCTTCGACGTCTCGCCTCGAGTCCCATGGACACGGCACACGAGCTGCACTGGAGCTGTGCTGTGCACCCGAGAGTGGCGGCGTCTACGGCGATGACGAGCCCCGGCCGGGGCGTGGCGACCCCCAGCACCCCGGCGGGGCGGCGGATGCGCGACCGCTGTCGTCTCGTTGTCGCGATGGTGGCCCTGGCGTGTGAGGGCTGTGGAGCCTCGCCTCAATGGTCATTCGACGACAACGACGGATCGGCCGCGACACAATCGGACGCAACGGCGCCGAGTGGCGGCAATGGATCAGGCACTCTCATCGCTGGCAATGCGGGTCCTGGGTCGGCCGGCGGCGACTCGAGCCCGAGTCAACCCACGCCTGGCGCGCGCGTGCCGCTCCAGATCAACGAGTGTCCAGGTGCTCTCAATGGAGCCACGGTCACCGTTCTTCAAGCGGGAGGGCCGACGGACCCGTCGATGAAATGGCTCTATCCGTACGACAATACCGTGTTTCCCGGCGGTGTCCTTCCACCGACGCTGCAGTGGACCCAGTCGAGTGGTCCCGACGCCGTGTATCTGCATATCCATTCGAGCCTATTCGACTACAAGGGGTGTTTCGGCGGTTCGAACCCACCGCAGCTTGGCGTGCCCCAGCCAGCGTGGGACGGCGCCTGGGCTCAAGGGGGCGGCAAGAGCGACCCGCTCACCGTCGAGCTGACGACCATGACGGGGGGAATTGCCAGTGGCCCGATCCGCGAAGTGTGGACGTTCGCGCGAGGCAGCCTCAAGAGCATGATTTACTACAATACGTACACGTCGCAGCTCGCCGGAAACAATGGCGCCGTGATGAGCATAGCGCCGGGGGCCTCGATGCCCAGCGTTCTCATTGCGATCAACGGCACCTCTCCCGTCGGTCCCTGCGTCTCGTGCCACTCAGTATCGGCCGATGGCCGCACGCTGGTTGCCCAACGACACTTCTACCTATTTGGCGGATCGAATGGCTCGGGCCTTGTGGACAGCGAATCGTACGACCTCAGCAAAGGCGCGACGCTCAACGTCAACGCACCGCTCGACAAAGTCATGAACGACGACTGGGGCTTGAGCGCCGTCTATCCCGACGGCTCACGTCTGTTGACCGATGGCCAGCCGACCCAGACGGCGCCGCCGTTCCCCGGCGCCGCGGGCAACAACCCGGGAATGCTCGGCCCAGCGGTCAGCACAATGTACGACCCCCGGACGGGAGCGACGATTCCCTTTTCCGGATTGGCATCGAAATACGCGATGATGCCGATGTTCTCGCCGGACGGAAAGAAAGTCGTATTCAACGATGCCGATCACGGCGGCGGGCATTCACTCGCCGTCATGGATTTCGACCCGACGACCAACGTCTTTTCCAACCCAACGATGATCTTTCACGATCCGAACCTGTACCCGGGCTGGCCGTTCTTCACCCCCGACTCTCGCAAAGTCGTCTTCGTCGTTGGCGACGCGAACAACTTCGCCACCACGCACAATCCTCCCAACCAGACCATTGCCAAGAGCGACCTTTATATCGTCGACGCGGCCGGCGGGACCGCCCAGCCCTTGGATGCCGCCAATGGCTACACAAACGGTCAATCGTATCTGCCCTATCCCGGCCGTGACGAACATCTGAACTTCTATCCGACGGTCAGCCCAGTTTCTTCCGGAGGGTACTTTTGGGTCTACTTCACCAGCCGCCGCAGCTACGGAAACATGCTTGCAAGTTCGAGGGCAACGATCGCCGTGGCGGATGCCACCGACACGAAATCGATGAAAATCTGGGTCACGCCGATCGAGATCTCGGAGACCGGGCAGGCGGCGAGCCACCCTGCGTTCTATTTGAGCGGCCAAGAGCTCGTCAGTGGCAACATTCGCGCATTCGCCGCGCTCCAGCCATGCAAGGCCGATGGCCAATCGTGTTCGAGCGGAATCGACTGCTGCAACGGTGCATGCACGAACACGCGCTGCGCAGTGCCCCGAGGCTGCTCGAATCTCGACGAAAAGTGCACCGCCGCCTCGGATTGCTGCGACAACTCGCTCCGGTGCATCGGCGGCTTCTGCGCTTCGGATGTCGCGAAGTGACTCCGTAGTGCAGCAGGGGGCCGTCACGTCAACGAGATGCCAAACGAGAGGAATACCACCATG
>JALYHX010000914.1 GCA_030776305.1 Myxococcota bacterium | reverse complement strand
CTGTGCAGCGACGCCATTGGGTGAGTGCAAGTTCCAGCCTCAGCTCGGGTCCTGCGGTTGCGTCAGTGGGTGCGTTCGCGATTCCGACTGCAAATCGGGCGAGATGTGCGTATGCGCGGACCCGGTGGGCGAATGCAGACCTGCGTCCTGCAACGCAGGGACGTGCGGGCCGGGTTTGGACTGCGCCGATTATTCGTCCGGGTGCATTCGTTGGTTTGCCTGCCAAACGAGCAGGGACGCATGCTTTAGCGATTCCGATTGCAACCTCGGTGACGGCGGTAGCGCAGGGTTGGTGTGCGCCATAAATACGGGGTGCTCCGGGCAAGCCTGCTTGCCGCGCGCGTGCGGACCAACCCAGGCTGTCGGTTGCCAGGGCCGCCCTTTCCTCGTAGCTGGCGAGGCCCGGCTGGCGTCCGTCACCGCACGCGGGGACTGGCGCGCCCAACGGGTGGCCCCCACTGTGGACCGGCTACGCCCAGAAACGCGCGCGCGCCTGGCTACGCGATGGGCGGAGGTCGCACGTATGGAGCACGCATCGATCGCGGCATTCGCCCGATTCGCGCTTCAACTGCTTTCGGTCGGCGCGCCTCCCGACCTTATCGTTGCCACACAGCGCGCGATGGCTGACGAAACGAGGCATGCGCAGCTCGCGTTCGGACTGGCGAGTGCGTATGCCGGTCGCGACCTCGGGCCTGGGCCACTCTCGATCGACGCCTGCCTCGACGCGACCGACCTTCGCGCGCTCGTCGCGACGGTCTTTGCCGAAGGTTGCATCGGTGAGACGCTCGCCGCGGTCGAGGCTCGCGAGGCGCTCGAGCATGCGTGCGACCCAGCCGTGCGCGCCGTTTTGGAGACCATCGCGGTAGATGAGACACGTCATGCGGAGCTGGCCTGGCGCACGATTGCTTGGGCGATCGCCACGGGCGGGCAGGGTGTGCGCGACGCCATCGAGGCGGCAATCACGCAGGAGGGGGCGCGTGTCCGCGGCGAGATGGGTGCGGACGCGTTCGACGCTCCGAACGATCGCGAGATGCTCGCACACGGCCTCGTGAGCAGCGGTCGTCGGCAGCAACTTCGCCTCGCGACGCTCGCCGAACTGGTCGCACCGTGTGCGCGGACGCTGCTCGCCGAGACGCGATCAGCGCACAACGAAAGCGCCACCCAAGTTTGACACCCGCCTGCTTTCCCCTACGTGCGCAGCGACCTTGCGCCTCCGCCGTGGGAGGCCGTCACACATGAACCAAAACACATACAGCGGCGAGGAAGGCCCGCGCGCGACATCCCGTTGTTTCGACAGTACACTTGTTGTTTAGATGCGAGCACTCGCGCGCGGCCCGGCGCTCTTGGTCATCGCGCTTTGCTCGTCTTGTTCCCTGATAGATCTCGGCGGCCTGGGCGGCACCTCGAGCGAAGCGTCCGGCGACGCGAGCTCCGACGCGTCGGGCGAACGGTTCGCGTCGTCAGAAGCCGCCGGCGATGACGGGGCCCCGGTCGCTTTGGTCGATGCGACAGCGAACGGCGATGCCGGCGATCCTTTGGACGGATCCGAGCACGCCTATGAGACCGATGCCGTGAGCGCCCCGGATCGCATTTCCAGTGGCGAAGCGGCGAGCGATGCCTCGGACGCACCCGAGATCGGGACGACCGATGCGGCCGCCGGAGATGCCTCCGACGGCAAGGCACCCGTCTGCACCGGCGATTTGTCCCAGATAGGCACCGCCGATTTCCGGGTTGCGTTCACGATTACGACGCGGACAACCCAGTACCAAGCGATCCTCAATCAGCGGAGCGTCTGCAACCCGGGGTCGTTCTGGGACGTGCGCGTGGGCGGATTCGCGACCGGCGTCATCTACGCCGAGATCGACGACGGCACGCATTTCACCAACATCGCGACCGCCGTTGCCATCAACGACGGGGTCGCTCACGACATCGTCTTCGCGCGTTCCGCCGGCACGTTGACCGTGCAAGTCGATGGCGCCGTCCAGGGGAGGAGCCCAGGAACGCTCGCCTCCACGGCGTCGTTCGGTCGGCTGGCCGCCTTGCGTCAAGGGACGGACGTGTGTGATGGCATGGACGGGACGCAGCCGCTGGTCGGGACGCTCGCAAACGTCTGCTTTTCGCCTTGAGTGCGCAGCACGGCAAGTTTCGGCTGCTCGGCCTCAGCGACCGAAGTAGCGAACGACCAGAATCGTTATGTCGTCCTTTGGGCACCGTCGCTGTCCACCGCTCACTGAGTTGTAGGATCTTTTCGCAGCCGCCGTCGTCGTCTTTCTCCGGGGGTCGCCGGAGGCGAGAGCGGAAGATCGCAGCCGCTGAGGCGCCCAATGCCTCGCGACGACAGCCCTCGAGGCCTAACGCTGTCGACCATGGTTCTCGCTGCGTCCGCCTCCGCGATCCTCGACGTATGGTTCGAAGGCTCCTCCGCCACCGAGTTGGGAAGCGCTTCCGTCCGGTGGTTCCGTAAGGACGTAGCGTTCGATGCGATGCTACACGCGCGCTTTGGTGACGACCTCGAAACCGCGTCGCGAGGCGAGTTCGGAGGTTGGTGCAGCTCTCCACGGGGGACCCTGGCGCTCGTCGTCCTCTGCGATCAGTTCGCGCGCAACGTCTACCGCGGGACGGCGCGCTCCTTCGCCTTCGACCCGCTCGCGCTCTCGGCATCTCTCGCCGCTCGGGCACGCGGCGAGGACGTCGTGCTGACCATTCCCGAGCAGGTGTTTCTCGCCATGCCGCTCATGCACAGTGAGTCGCTGGCAGTGCATGATGTGGCGACGGACGCGTTCGCCATCATCCTCGAGCGCACCAAGCGGGACTTTCCGTCGCTCGTCGCGTACGCCAAGAGCACGATTGGGTACGAAGAAAAGCATCGTGCCATTCTCGATCGGTTCGGCCGCTACCCTCATCGCAACGCGATCCTCGGCCGAGGTTCGACGGCTGAGGAGACTTCGTTCCTGCAGACGTCTGGCTCGACGTTCTGAGGCGACCCTGTCCTGCTTGTCGAGCGCCTGCTCCGAGCAGCGCTCCGGAGCTAGCTCGCGACTACATTAGGTGTATTGACGGTGACAACACGAATGGCCAAAATCCGCGGCGTGGCAAATGCTGGTCAGAGGTGTCACGACATACCAAATAAGATAATCAGTCTGCGATGCACGAGGGCTCTTCGACGACCGGCCAGGTCCGTACGTCATGCGGAAATGTCGCAAACCGACCTATCCTTGATGCCTTCGGAGCTCGTGCAATACGTTGACCTGCGAAGCGGCCCAGGATTTCCGATCAAATTCTCCAATGGTCATCGCGTCGCGGCATTCGCGGCGAGCGCGATGATGCGTGTCTGCCCGCTGTTCGCCGCCGCGGCGTGCGGCGTTGGCGCTGCGGAAGGGTCTGCCCTCGATGGCGGCCGCGCTGCAGAGACAGGTATGGCCCCTGTCTCCGTTCAGGAAGGTGGATCGACTTCGATTGCTTCGGATGGTGCTCTTTCGGGCGTTACCATCCTGGCATCGGGTCAGCCCTCACCGAGTGGAATTGCGGTCGATGACACGCAGGTATACTGGATCAATCTCGGGAGGGACCCGACCACCAACGGCAAATTGCCGATGGCACATAGCGAGGGGCAGGTGATGAAGTGCCCGATTGCCGGCTGCAACGGGACGCCAAGCGCACTGGCCGGCGGTCTGACGACATTCCCGCAGGCGACTCCCTATCCCCTCGTGGTGGTGGCTGGAAGCGTGTATTATTGGACCGAGGATAGTAC
>JALYHX010000913.1 GCA_030776305.1 Myxococcota bacterium | reverse complement strand
CTCCGCCGCTGCTTGCCGCTATCGACGTCGAGCCGGGCAACGCGCTGACCCTCGTTCCCGGTTCGCACGGAAGCGTGGTCGTCAAGTCCCGAGCTACAATCAACCTCCAGTCGGGCACCTATTACATGCTTTCGTTCGACCTCGAGGCGCAAATACCGCCAACCTCAATACAAGCGCGGGCGCGGTTTTCATCTATGTCCACGATGGCATCATTTACCGCGGCGCATTCGTCGACCCACTCCACAGCAAGAGCAATCTGTTCATCGGATTTGTCGGAGCGGCGACGGTCAACCTGGAAGCCAAGCCTCGAAGCTTCGGTCGTGGCGCCTTCCGCGCAGCTCGTGTTGGGAACGGTGCCGCCCCCTACGTTCACGGACGAATTCTTCGCGAAGGACATCCAGGTCCTTCCGGGTGTCATTGTCTCCGGGCAATCGTTCAACTGTCCCTGACGTTTGCGAGCGCGCGTCTTTTGACGACGGCCGATTCGAATGCCACGCTTTCACGTGATTCGCATCTGGTGGAGTTGCTTCATGCCGGCCTTGATCGGTTGCGGACGAGCGGCGACCGTGGGGCCGGATGCGGCTCCTCCGGGCGAAACCGACGCTCCGCAAATGGGTGTCGGTGACGACGCTCCCGCAAACGAGGCCGCGGCTCTCGTCGATGCACCGATCGACATCGCCTCGAACGACGCAGCGTCCGGCGATGCGTCCGTATCCGATGGGGACGGGACGGTCCCGGGTGATGCTGCGGCTTGCGAAGGGGGATCCTTGAGCGCGCGGGTCGAAGGAGGCGCGGTGCAGTTCGACCAATGCGTCGTGGCCATGTTCGGCTGTATCGCTCCAGCGTGCTCGGTCACGTACTACACGTACGCGCGCATCGATTGCGCATCTCCCATGTTTTCTCTTCGTATGAACGGGGGTGGCGTCGGCTCGTGGACGGGAACGCTCTCTTTTATGCTCCCAGGCGCGGATGGACAGACGGGACAGGCCAATGCCATGGGGACCATCGCGAGCCTCGGAACCACCGGCGGCTTCGTCGATGGAACGGTATCGGCTCCCATGACGGGGCTCAGCGGGTCGTTTCATGCATGTCGCCATCCGGACCAACAGGACGTCGGACATTAGCCGCCGCTTCGCGCTCGCTACGGCGGCCAGTCTCGTGCTTGCCTGCTCGGCGGCAGGACGCTCGGATATCCGACCAGACGCGAGCAGCTGTCCGGCCGGCTTTCTTGGCGATGCCGCTCGTGCACCCGACTTCGAGACCCAAGTACTTCTGGCGGATGGTACCGTGACGACTCTGCACGACGGCGCGACAGTCCCGCTTCTGCTGCCACCACAGGGTGGCCGTGTGCTGTTCGCGGGGGTGCGGGCGACCAACGTAGATGGATGCGGCATGCGGCTGACGGTTGAGCTACGCGATCTGGCCAGCGGTCAGATGAGGATCGATTCGCGCAAAATCGATCTGATAGAGGACGCCAATGGATGGGGCGTGAGCGCGACTTCGGGAGCAGCTGGAATTTCTGCCGTGATCGCCAGTTTCTCAAATCTCGCCGCCTGCCCGAACGACTGGTCCACCACGGACCTGAACGGGCACCAATTCGGGCTTGACGTGAGCATCGAGGACACCAACGGTCGCCAGGCCATGAAGAGCTTTCGGGTGACCCCAAGCTGCGCCCAACCGGAGAACTTCAATATGTGCCTTTGTATCTGCAAGGCGGGATACATGCCCGGAACGCCGTGCCCCTCGTGACCCAGGACCGGCCCCCCCTGCTGGCCCGCCTAAGTCCTTGAATCCCGCCGGTTTCATTTTGAAGAGGGGTTCTGCGGCAAAAACCCCATTTCGCAAGAGCGCATTCCGCGACTTCAACTGGGGAATCGTCATTCTCGAGTTCACCGTGTCGGCCGAAGGCCACGCAGTCGTTTCATGGCCTCCGTTCGCCGGAGTGGAAGCGGCGCATTCGATCGCAATTGCCGCCGCGTCGATCCGCCGGGCAAGTCCGTTGCCGCCCATCGCGGGCGGCACTCGGTTTGCGCGATGTCCGGCATTACGCACCATTCGTTGCGAGTAATCCATCCAATGACCCCCCACACGAGAACCGAGGTCAGTAGACCGCACGGCCATCTTCCGGCCACGCGAGGTCCAGCGCAGAACCTCGCGGAGTTGCCCTCCAACGCCCGAGCAGCTGTCGCATCCGCTCTTGGACAGCCCTCACGAACTCCTCGGTGAGCCACAACGGCGTCGTGGCTCCCACGGCCGAAG
>JALYHX010000912.1 GCA_030776305.1 Myxococcota bacterium | reverse complement strand
GATGTTTCGGACACCGCGGGGGATGCCGGATGCAACCCGGACTTCGACGACTGCTCGGACGCGGGGAAAACGTGGCATTGACCCCGAGACGGGCGGTGCAGGTCGGCGATGTTTTCGCGGTGCGCACCCTGCGCGTGGAAGGGCTATTGGGCCGCGTCGTGTCGACCGCTGCAATCGTCGGACCGACCCATGGATGCAACCTCGTGTACATCCATCCGCCAGGCTCGCGCCTCTCGCGTGACGAGCTGATCGTGCCGCCCATGATGACGACGCGGGCGCCATGGTCGCACGGTTATTTCGCGTTCGTTCACAGCAAACCGCTCTTGCCTGGCGACTTCTTCGAGCGACACTGTTTCCGCGATGACCGAGGACGACTGTTCGACGAAGAGAGTCGACCGCTCGACGCGTCGTTCGAACCCGTGGGGCAATGGCGACTCTACGAAGAGGTCGAGGGCATCGACGCCGTGATCGCTGCCGCGCTCGGAGCTCGCACGCCGTCATAGCTTGATCGCCTTCCATCCGCCGCCGGCAAACTTGATGCTCATCGTCGCCGCCGCGAGACACGAGTAGGCGAACGCCGAGATCCAAATCCCCTTGAGCGCCAAGTGCATGCCGATTCCGAGCAAGTACGCACCCGGAACGAGGCATCCGAATACCAACAAGAGCTGTGCGACGGCGACGAATTTCGTGTTCCCCGCGCCGAAAAGTGCCTCGCTGAGGATCATCGCCACGGCGATGATTGGCGTTGCGATTCCCATGATCCGCATGGGGAAGATGGCAGCCGCGCGGACGGCTGCGGAATTGGAGATGAACGCCACGAGCTGATTCGTGAAGAGCACGCCCTCGCAAAGCCCAACGACGCCGAAAAGGACGATGCCGAGGCGCACGCTCGCCCAACCCCATCGCTGCGCCTCGTCCGGCTGGTGGCGTCCGAGCGACTGACCGATGAGTGTTGCCGTCGCCGTTCCGAATGCGAGGCACGCGGTGAACGTCAACTTGAGAGTCTCGACGATATCGGTGTTGGCCGCACTGTTGACCGCCTCGACGCCCCCGCAAACACCGGCGACGACCGTCGCCCCTCCCGCGGCGAATGCCCTGGCGTCCAATCGGCCCGTGGCCCGCGTGAAGAGGCCGAAGCCGACCATCATGATGATCGTGGCTGCCGCGGCGGGGACCGAGAGCTTCAGGACCGCCCAGCCCAGCTGGGGAGACAGATTCGCCCAACGCATGGGCCGGTAGTCTTGTCGCACCAGCGCCGCGTAGAGAATCATGATCGCGAGGCCAATCCACGTCGCGAGGAAGGCGCTCAGTCCGGCACCGGTGGGTCCCATTCGCGGCGCGCCGAGGTGCCCGAAGATGAGGATCCAGCACAGGATCACGTTGATCACGTTCATCACGATCGCGGCAATGAGGTGTACGTGCGTCTTGCCGATGCCGTCGAAGAACGCTTTGATCGCCATCGTCGCGCCCATCGAAATGACGCCGAGCAGACGCCAGCGGGTATACGAGAGCGCGATGCGCTGCACCTCGGGAACTTCGATCATGGATCGAACGAGCCATGGCAAGCTCAAGAGGCCGACGGCCGAGAGCAGCGCGCCGACGACGACGCAAAAGAACGTCGAATTGGCGAGCACGGCGCCGGCACCACGGCGGTTTCCTTCCGCGTAACGGCGGGCGACCAGCGCCTGGGTGCCCACGCTGACCGCGCTGAGGCTGCCACCGAACAGCCAGGTAAGGATCAGGGAAGGAAGCAGCGCCGCTTGGCCGTTGGACGACTCCGGGCAAGGCAAATGGGAGAAAAAGACGACGTCGATCTCGTTGACGACGCTCTGCGAAAGCATCGCGACCACGGTCGGCAGCGCAAGACGCAGTATGGCCTTGTAGCGGTTCGTACCCAGCGCGAGCGACGGCGCCACGAGATCGAGCGTCTCCATGCGGGCGGGGACCAGCGCGATCTATACCCGGCAAGCGCGCAAAGACAAGCGAAGCGCACGAGTAGCGACCGGCACCGCACCGGCTTCATCACCTCGCCGCATCAGCGACGTGCGACTTCGCGCGCTCCCTTTTCCGTGGGGGGAACTGCGGATGTGGGAAGCCGAGGGCGATCGTAATGCACATGTGCGCCCCGTTGCGTGGGAGGGCGGACGGTGGGATCCATGACGTGGGTTGGGGTCGAGATCGAGATGGAGGTCGGGGT
>JALYHX010000911.1 GCA_030776305.1 Myxococcota bacterium | reverse complement strand
CTTCAGGTCTGCGGCGAGCCCGTCATCCAGAAAGGTGACCGGCAGGCGCACCGATGCCAGGATTCGGTTCGTGGCGCCCCTCCGGGAAAGATTGCTTTCCGTCATGGACGGGAAACACCACTGGGCGTATCCAGCGTTGGCACGCGCCGGGCTCGGGCGCGAGCAGCTCTTGGCGCATTTTCGCCACGAGTACTTGGTCTACGTGCGCGACTTTCCAGTGCTCCTCGCTCGCGCACTCGGCCTCGTGCCTCCAATCGATGACGTTCGGCGTTCCCTTGCTGAGAACCTCTACGAAGAGCAGACGGGCGGCCTCTCGGGAACCGCGGCCCATCCGCGGCTTTTCTTGCGCATGATGGAGGGCCTCGGCTTCGACGCCGGGCAATTCACCGACGATGACACGTGGCTGCATCCGGCTGCACGCTGCTACCGCGATTTCTTGCGCGAGCGCGCGGCCGCAACTCCTTGGCAAGCGGCTCTCGCTCTGCTGACGATCTTCGTCGAGGGCAGTGTGAACGAGCGTGCCGAGCTGGCCGGCACGTTTGCGAGACGACGCGGCGAGGAGGCCGTACGCGAGCACCCATTGGTCAAGCACTATGGCTGTCCGCCAGAGGCTATGGATCTGGCACGCGCGCACGCGCAGGTGGAGGGAGGACACCGCGAGGACGCGTGGCGAATGCTGCTCGCGCATGCCTCAGAAACGAGCGAGGAGGGCCGTCTAGCCGTCGAGACGTGCGAGCAAGCTCTTACGAGGTGGCACCGCTATCGCGACGGCGTTGCGGAGAAAATGGGGCTGCGGCGCGAGGCTGCGTAAGGCTCACGTTCGTCCGCCCACGCCAGCCACGTGCCTGGCCGCTCGGCCCTCAGTCGCGCCGCTGCGCCGCTACAGCACCCGCTCGCGCAGGAATTGTTCGATACGTGAGTTGACGAGTCCCGGCTGCTCGATGGGGGTTACGTGCGTTCCGCGCGGCACCATCAAGATCTCTCCGTGTGGCATCGCTTCGGCCATCGCCATCGCGAGAAACGGCGGCGTGAAGGTGTCGCGGTCTCCGGCGACGACGAGCACCGGCACGTCGATCTGCGCCAGGATGTCGCCCGCCGTGTGCTCTCCGGCGGCGCGGAGCATTCGCAAGAACATCGGGAAATCGACATGCGTCATATGCGAAAGGTACGGAAGCATGTCCTCTGCGTGCACGCGCTCAGGATCGATTTCGCCGGCCTTGAGAGCGATCTTCAGCGCGAGTTGCGGGGGGAGGCGGCTCCAGACCGCTCGTACGACGTCCGGTGCTTTCTGCGCGAGATCGAGCAGCTTCGGAAGGATAAGCTCGAGGACAGGAACCCCGTGGAACGTACTGGTGACGTTCCCGAAGCTGCCGCAGAGAAGGACGAGACCGCGCACCTTTTCGGGTCGCCTGCGGTACGCCTCGAGCGCCACCTGGCACCCCATCGAGTGTCCGATGAGCACGCAAGGGGGATCGCCAACATGTCGGCGCACGCACCCGAGATCCTCCGCATGCGCCGCGATGTCGATGCGGTCCGGATCGGTCGGGGGCGCGCTACGGCCGTGGCCTCGGTAATGCCAATGCGCCAACGGTAACGCCGGCGCGAGCGCGTCCCACGCGTACTTCCAGATGAACCCGTCACAGAGGATGCCGTCGCTCAGAATGGCGTACGTCTCGCCGACGGTGTGGCCGGCCGTCCGCGTACGCACGAACAAACGGGTGCCGTCGGCAGCGACCGCGAACGACGCATCGTCGTCCGCCTCCATCATGGACTGCCGGTCGTCGCCAGCGCGATTCGAGATCCGGCTCAGCCCCCCTCCTCGTCTTCGCCCCCTTCGACGTCGTTGACGCTCGGAAGCTTCTTGATCTCGGTGCGCGAGATTTTCCACGCGCGCTGCACGACCCACGACAGCGACCGGTCGAGCCGCGCCGCCTCCTCTTTGATTTCCTGGAGCATGGACTCCGGAAAGTACAGACTCTGTTTGCGCTTGTCGGTCTTCGAGCCTGGCAGATTGGTCATCGATTCCTTGTCACTCGTCGCCAAGGGAGCCTCCTTTGGGTAGGCCGCCGGAAAGGTGCGGGGGGGAACTGCGTTCGCCTTCACTAGGGTACTCCGATTGTCGGCTGCCTTACGAGTAGGATCAAGCTTGTGGCCAACGAAGCTCCTGACGGGGGCTGAAGAGCCATCGAAATGCGCTCCGATCAGGCTAGCTTTCTCGTCCATATGCGACCCGCGCGGCACACGGTAGTCCTCCTCCCCCTTTGTGCGCTCTGTGCGTTTGCCGGCGGTGCTTGCGTGACCGCGCTCGGCGGTCTCCCACACGCCGCTCACGGGGACACTCCTTACGCGGCCGTGGAACAGCTTGGGCGGGTCCTTGTCGAGGTGGAGAACGAGTACGTGGACGCGGTCGATCGGGCAAAGCTCGTCGATGGGGCCATCAGGGGACTGGTTGCCGAGCTCGATCCGCACTCCAGTTACATGTCGCCCGATGAGTTTCAGGTGTTCGAGAGCGACACCGAGGGTCAATTCGGCGGAATCGGCATCGAGGTGGAGACCCGCAACGAGCAGCTCATCGTGCTGTCGCCGATCGAAGGATCTCCGGCGGAGAGGGCCGGCATCCGTAGCAGCGATATCATCGTGAGCGTCGACGGGCGAGATGCGGCGTCCCAGCCGCTCGACAGACTCGTCAAACACCTGCGCGGCGCCGCGGGCGGGCACGTCAAGATCGGCGTTCGAAGGCAGGGCACGTCCGAGCTCATCGCATTCGATCTGGTGCGCGAGGTGATCCGGGTCCCGAGCGTCGCGTCGAAGCTGCTCATGGACCGTGTGGCGTACGTCCGCGTGCGCCAGTTCCAGGAAGGAACTCACGACGAGCTTCTCGCCGCCGCGGCGAAGCTCCGGGCGCGCGCGGGCGGTGCGTTCGAAGGGATCATTCTCGACCTGCGGAGCGATCCGGGAGGCCTCGTGGATCAAGCCGCGGATGTCGCGGATGAGTTCCTCAATGGCGGTGTGATCTACACCGCCCGCCACCGCGGGAGCATCGTGGATGAGGTTAAGGCCCGCGCGGGCGGGGCCTTCGTCCGCGAGCCGTGCGTCGTCCTCGTCAATCAATACACCGCGAGCGCTTCCGAGCTCGTCGCCGGCGCGCTCCAGGATCACAAACGCGCGAGCATCGTCGGCGAGCCTACCTTCGGCAAAGGCAGCGTGCAGGCGATCGTATCGTTGCCGGGCGGTGCAGGAATGCGCCTCACGGTCTCCCGATATTATACGCCGAGCGGTCGCGCGATTCAGGCCGACGGTGTCCACCCCGACGTCGCCGTGGAGACGAAGCGGGACGAGGGATCGATCTCTTTTCGGGAAAAAGACCTCGAGGGCCATCTCGCGCCGGAGACTTCCGGCGCACCGGCACCGAACGGCGTCGTCGTTCCAGGCGGCGATGCGGGAGTGTTGGAGCCCGAGCCCGCTCGCAGCAGCGCGCGCAATGTGCCGGATGACCCCGGGAAAGGAAGCGACGCGCTCCTGCGCGTCGGATGGGAGGTGCTTCATCGCGCGATGCGGCATGACGCGCCGTGATCGTGCGCTAGTCCAAGTGATCCGAGTGGACGTCACGCGCCGCTGCGGCGCCGGCGGCAATCCCTGTCGCGAGGACGTCCAACCACGTGCGCGGGCGGTCCGCCCGCAGGTCGCCTGCGACGAAGAGCCCTCGGGAGGCGCGCCCGACTTCGTCGGTAAGGACGCCCACCCGGTCCATGATCGCGTCGCGGTTGAAGGGCCACGTGATGCTCTCGGGCGGAGTGCCGAAAAGAGTACTCGGCAAGCGCAGCTCGCTGCCATCCGCACCGAGCGTCATCGGCGCATCGACCGTCAACCGAAACGGCGGCCGCGCGAACGGCGGAACCGCAGAGGCGAGTACCGATTCGCCGGGTGCGTACTCGATCCCTCCGCCGATGAGGCCTCCCGTGGCGAGGACGACGGCGTCGCATTGCGCGGACGGGCCGCCCTCCATCGCGAGACTCCAGCGGTCCTCCTTTCGCGCGACCCGCGTCAAGCGTCCGCGGACCCGTTCGACATCGCTCGCGGCCAGAGCGCGGTCTCGCGCCCGCTCGAATCTCAACCCAGCCGGTCCTCCGGGCAACGCAATAGCTTCTCCGCACCGGACGCCAACAAGATCAGAAAGGGTGCGTGCTCGTTGTCGCTCGACCCCGAGACATGGCGGAAGCACGAGCGCGCTTACGCCGGAATGGACGCGCGCGAGGGCTTCGCGCAGCCTCTCCGCGAGCCATCGCAGGCGGGCATCGTCGTCGTGCCTGGTCGCAAAGTCGGCGTCGGGCAGCACATGCTCGTCGACATGGCGCATCATCACGGCATCGACGATGACGTAGTTGCCGCCCCATCCGCGAGCGAGGGCTTTCGCGTCCCATCCTGGGCGATCACATGCGACGACGCCGATCCCCTTTCGCTCGAGTGGTTCGACGTCGAGCAGGGCCGTATCGTGCCCTCGGGCGGGCCGCACGACCCCCGACGTCGTCAGCAAACGTGCCCCACCCTCGGGGAGCGTGTACCCACCCAGGGCGTCGAGCATCACACGGGTCAAGGGTGCGATCGGTGCGCGCTGCGCGGAAGCGCTCTGCCATGGGACCGCATCGAGCGCGCCTGTCGCGAGGGTGGAGGCCCCGGTTCCGCCGTCGACCAACGTCACGCGCGCGCCTGCACGTGCCGCAGCGAGAGCGGCTGCTGTCCCGGCAACGCCCGCCCCGACCACCCACAGGGCGCTCATGGATCGCCCAGGGACGCGCGAACGTGCGCAAGGGTGAGCGCCTCTTGTCGCGCCTGTTCGGGGCCCAGCGCCACCATCCGAGTCTTGGCCTGACGAACGAGGAACTCGGTCGCCATGGTCAGTCCTTCCCGCGGCGCAAGACCTCTTTCTTCGGCGACGATCTGCCCGCATCGCGCCGCGCACCGCATGCCTCCGCATGCACCAAGTCCAAGTCGCGTGCGCCGCGATACGTCGTCGACGGTGCACGCCATCTCCTCGCGTACGACGTGCCGTACCTCGGCCTCGAGGACGGGTTCGCACGGGCATGTAACATCGCGCTCGCACGAACGGCGAGCCGCACGATCGAGGACACGCAGAGCGCGCGTACCGTGCCGGTAGATGAGACGCCGGGCGGCGACCGGGGTGATGCCGGAGCGGTTGGCCAGCTCTAGCGCATCGGGAACGGGTCCCCCGCCGGGCAATTGCGCGATATGGGTGGAGCAAGGGACTTGGAGATGGAAGTGGCGCGCCGCCACGCAATCGCTCAGATCCTGCGCGAAGAGGCGGTAGCTCGCAAGCTTACCCCCGATCATCGAGTACACGCCACGTGCGCCGTCCCGCGCGTGGTCCACGATCTCATGCTCGCGCGACAGCGCGTCCTCGTTTGCCCCATACGCGTAGAGGGTGGGTCGCACGCTCGCATACGTGCCAATCGCGCGCGCGCGTCTCACGCTCGGGAAGACGCGCGCAACCCCTTGCACGAGGTAGCGTACCTCTTCGCTCGTCGCACGCACCTCGTCGAGGTCGCCATAGTAGTCGTCGTCCGTCGTACCGAGCAGCGTCACGTTCTGCCACGGGTAGATGAAGATTTGCCTGCCGTCGATCGCCTCCGACAGGATTCCATAGTTGCTCATGCGCCGCTCGAGGACGACATGAATACCTTTGCCAGGGCGCACCCGGACCCGCGCCTGGGGCAACCCGCCAAGCGCCGCGGTGAGGGGGCTCCATGCGCCGGTGGCGTTTACGACGACACGCGCGCTCAGCCGCATTCTGGTTTGCGTGAATTGATCACGCGCGTTGACGATGTAGCGGTCCTCTCTGCCATCGTCGCTCCTCAGTCGATGGATCGAGTCGACGTTCGTGTGCACGTGCACGCGGGCTCCGTGCTCGATGGCGTCGATCGCGTTGAGGACACACAACCGCCCTCCGTCGACGCCCCATTCATCGAAGGTGATCCCACCGACGAC
>JALYHX010000910.1 GCA_030776305.1 Myxococcota bacterium | reverse complement strand
GTGTGCAGCGTCGAGCTCGAAGACGGGGCCGAGCGGCCGCGCGGCGACGCCTTCATCATGCGGGCCGGCGACTGGTGCAATGTCGTTGCACTTACGCCCGACGAAGACGTCGTCCTCGTCTGGCAATACCGGTTCGGTGCCGACGAGCTCTCGCTCGAGATCCCGGGCGGCGTCGTCGACGCTGGAGAATCACCTGAACACGCTGCGCGGCGCGAGCTGCGCGAAGAGACAGGCTACGAAGCCGAGCATTTCGATCTCCTCCTCGTGGTCGAGCCGAACCCGGCACTCCAGAACAATCGCTGCTTCACGTATGTCGCCAGCGGGGCTCGCCCGACCAAGGCGACGGAGTTCGATGGGCAAGAGGAGATCGAGACGGCGCTCCTCGCGACCAAGCTTATTCCAGAGCTCCTCGACGGAGGACAAGTGACGCACGCGCTCGTGCACAACGCGCTCGAACGATATTGGCGCACGCGGGGACCGAGGGCGACCGAATCCGTCGTGATGGATCTCGAAACCATTCAGCGGCGGAGGGTGCTCGACCTGGCACGCCGCCTGCGTCCCGGCGTCACGCTCGATGACATCGCCAACGCGCACCATTTCCCGGAGCTTGGCGATCCGGACTGGCAATGCGAAAATGGCATCTTGGCGGGGATTCAACGCGTCCTTGCGGCGGTGCGTTCGCAGGGCAAGCGGCCCGAAGAAGAGGCGTGAGCGCTCGGCATGAACAAGAAGCGCAAGAGTGGCGGACCGTTCGATTCATTGCGCGCCTTGAAGGACGAGCTTCGCGCGAAGGAGCAACGAGCCACGACGAAGAAGGTGGCGCCGCCATCACCTTCGAAACTTGCACCCGTCGAGCAGCCCGAGGACGAAGCTCTTCTCTTTCACCGTCTCTTTTCGGGCGTCCGGCCATTGGCCAGACCCCCCGCACCGCTGCCCAAGGAGCGCCTCGAACGCTCGGATTCGGCGCAGCGCGCGGCAAAGCGCGTGGGACCCGACGCCGCCCAAGTGGAAGCGGATGCCGTCCACGAGCATCTACGCGAACTCGTCGACACGGGTGTGCGCTTCGAGGTGGCCGACGATGGGCGACGCGTGGAGGGGCGCCGTCTCGACTTGCCGCTGGATGCCCTCCGGCGGTTGCGGCGAGGACGGCTCCCGATCGACGGCCGGTTCGACTTGCACGGAATGAGCGTCAGAGAGGCGCGCGGGCAGCTCGACCTCTTTCTGCGCACGATGCGCGCGCGCAAGGAGCGATGCGTACTCGTCGTCCATGGTAAGGGCGAGCACTCGCCGCAAGGGTTGGGCGTGCTCCGCGGAGAAATTGCCGCGTGGCTGTCTCAAGGGCCATCGAGCCAGCACGTCGCCGCGTTCGTCACCGCGACCGAGCACGACGGGGGCGAAGGGGCCGTTTACGTCCTTTTGCGAAAATGACCACGGGGCCGCCCTGTGCACCGTAGCGCCCGCGTTTCAGCCGGTGTAGAAGGACGCGGGCGTCCATGAAGAAACTCATTCAGCCGTCGCACTTCCCCAGGCCCCGCGGCTACACCAACGGCGTGCTCAGCGCGCCCGGGCGCATGCTGTACATCGCCGGGCAGGTCGCGTTCGACAAAGACGCGCGGATCGTCAGCACCGACTTCGCCACCCAATTCCTGGCTGCGCTCGATAACGTGATCGACGTCGTGCGCGCCGCGGGGGGGGGATCGGAGCACATCGTCAAGCTCCTGGCCTTCGTGATCGATCTTGACAAGTATCGTGAAGCGCAGAAGGCCATCGGCGAAGGGTGGAGGGCGCGTATGGCCAACTACTGGCCCGCGATGAGCCTCGTGAAAGTCTCAGGGCTGATCGAGCCGGGCGCGCTCATCGAGATCGAAGGGACCGCGATTCTCCCGCCAGAGTGATGACGTTCGCTCGAGGCGCGGCGGCGTAGGGTGGGACGTGACCGCGAGGGTGGCGAACGCGTAGCCTAGGGCCCTCCTTCCCCCTCTGGACCGAACCTTGGAACCGAATCAACTCGCCACGTCCGTGGTCGTCATCGTCATCGCTGCTTCGATATGCAGCGCGATGATCTTCGTCCGACGCGGAATGCTGCGCCGCCTCGGGTACGGGGTCCTTTGCGTGTGCGCCGTCTTCTCGGTGGCCTCGTGGATTCATTTCGGAGACTTCCACAAGATCTTCGTCGACGCGAATGACTCGGATTTGAGCCACTCCCGAAGGAAGGTGGAGCGTCATCTCCCCTTTCACTTCCACGAGTTCTTTCACTACTACCTCGGCGCGAAGTACTTTCGCGAGCTCGGCTACGTCAACCTGTACGATTGCACGGCGCTCGCCGATCGCGAGATCGCCGAGGAAGAACGTGGCGCACCGCGCATCGGAGGCTACGTTCGCGATCTCGACGACGTTCTAGTCGACAAGACGTACGACGAAGCCTTGGCGCACTGTCGCGATGAGGCGCTCGCGCGTTTTTCGGCTGGGCGTTGGGCGTCCTTCAAGCACGACATCCAAGAGCTGCACCGCCTGGTCCCGGACGACTGGTGGGGCGGTGCTGTGTTCGATGCGGGGTTCAACCCGCCGCCGAGCTGGATCCTTCTCAGCAGCACGATTGCCAACGTCATCCCCATTCGAATCGGTCAGACGCAAACCTTTCTGTGGGCGACTTCGCTGGACATGATGCTCTTGGTGGCGTGTTTCGTAGCATTCCAGTCGGCGTTCGGAGCCACGACGGCCGCGCTGGCAGCGGTGTACTTCGGTGCCACCCTGATCTCGAGTTATGGCTGGAACGGCGGCGCGTTCTTGCGATTCACCTGGTTTGTCGCGATCGTCTTGTCTCTGGGGGCAATGAAGCGAGGGCGCTGGGCGCTGGCTGGCGCGCTACTTGGGATGGCGACGTGCGATCGGCTGTTCCCTGCCGGATTCGCGGCATTTGCGATGTTGCCCGTCGCCGTGAAGAGCATTCGGTCGATGGACCATCGCAAGATCCTCCTGCACTTTTGTGGCGCCTTCGCTGCCACGGTGGTCGTCCTGGTCGGCGCGAGCTGGGCGGTGTTCGGCTTCTCGGCCTGGCACACCTTCTTTTCCCGCATCGTCCGTCACAGCGACATTTACTACGTGATGCACATCGGCCTGAAGAAGGTGCTCACCTATCGGGATTGGGTTCATGGCAAGAACTTCCATGGTCACGATGGGCTCATGCGCTTCCGCTCGTGGAACTTCCGGCTCCGCGACACCTGGGCCGAGATGCGTCCGCTTATTTTGCCGCTTCAAGCCCTGGCGGTAGCGGGCACCGTGCTCGCCACAATCCGTCGCCACCCGTACGAGGCGGCGCTCATCGGCGGCATCGTTTTCATGTTCGTCTTCAATTTGCCCGCGAATTATTACTATGTCGTCCTGACTCTCGTTCCGGCAATCGTCTTTCGCGGCGCCGCCACGTCGACGACCATGCCCCGTCGATTGCGGGACTATGGCGTGCTCACGGCCTTCAGCGCCTTTTGGATGTTGACGCTGGTCGCGCCGTACCTCGCCGGGGACGACATCATCTACAACTTCTACATTTGCTCGGCGCTGGGTGTCTTCCTCTTGATCTGGATTGCCGCATGGATCGAACCGCAATGGGATTTCGTTGCCGCCATCCGCAGGCTGCGCGCGCCGCGCGAAGCGGCAATGTCGCCACCGACGGCGTGAGCTAAGCGACGGTTGTCGGGACCGCCGCGGGGAGCGGCTGTCGCGCGGGGGGCTTGTAGCGCAGCAGGGGGATCCACCTTCCCACGAACCGCAAGAGGCCGTGCTCATTCATCCAAATGGCGTAAGCGACATAATCCGGGTCCCGTGACAAGTGGCGCTCTTCGGTACGCGCGCGCAGGAAGTAGATCGTATTGATACAACCGAGCAGCAGCGAATGACGGACCGCCTCGCCGGGCGGCGCATGCACGAACGGAACCGAGATCAGCCACCACGACAGGTTCTTCGTGATGTACGCCGGGTGCTTGCTGAATCGGTAGGGTCCCCCGGTCAAGATCCCGCGGTGCGTGAGATTCGAGAAGCGCACGCCGAAGGCGACGGTTGCCAGCGAGTACATCGAGAGCAACGCCAAGATCGTGACTGCCCAGACGGACCTCACCGTGGGCCAATTGGAAAGCCACGGCCCGAAAGCGGCTCCCCCGCCGTAAGCGACGTATTGCCGATCCATGAGGCTGAAGAAAGGCTGGTAACAAAAGAGCGCAACAGCCCAGCCGAGCATCGTGGGCTCGGCGGAACGAATGTGCGTGTCGATGACCTTCATCGACAGCGCGTAACCCGCGGTCGTGAAGAGCAGGTCCACGCCGAAGACGAGCGTGTAGAGAAAGTCGTAGACGCGCAGGTTCGACCACGTGGCCGTCGTGAGGTCGAAGTGAATGAGCTCGTGCACGGAGTTGTGCAGCCAGACGAACATCAGCGGAAAGAAGTACGCCTTCACCAGCCAGCCACGAAAGTGATTCGCAACCTCCCCTTTGCGGGCGTCGCACGGATGACCGAGGACGACGCGCCCAAGCTGCCAATAAGCGTCCCGCGGCTCGCGCATCAGGCCGTCGACGAACCACAAATACGTGACCGCGACGATCGTGAGCGAGAGCCAGAATCTTCGGAGCGCCGCGTAGAGGGCCTCGTAGAACGAACCGTGGTATTCCGGGAACACCCAGTAGGCGAGCGCGATGAGCGCCAGCGTCAGGAGGAGACCGAGGATCTTCGTCGCGACGCGCGCGATCGCCGGCGGATTGGGCTTGTCCCACTCGAGCCCGGCCGACGCGCGGCGATGGACACGGAGCACGAGGACGTCCAGAAGGATGACCGGCACGGAGACCGAAGCCAGAAGCAAGAGCATGTCGTCCATGCTCGAGAGATGGCGCTGGCGCAGGAAGTAGAGGCTCCCAAGCAAGGCACCGAGAGCGACGAGGTTCAGACGGAAGCTCGTGACGGACGCAGGCAACCGCGGCTCTCGTCCTCGGGCATCTTTGTCGGCCATGGGTGAATTCCTCTACCACAATGGGCCTCTGCACCTTGCGGCCGGTGGCCCAATCCGCGGTAGGGGAAAAACGGCACGCTTTGCGCTAGGCTCGGGCGCCCCCTCGCCATGAGCAACCCGGAAACGCCTCCGCAGACCCCGACTGCGCCTGTCGCTGTCGACGCAGCCACCGCTCCCTCCGAGCCTGTCGACGTGCCGTCGCAGACGGCGAGCAATGGCAAGACCGACGTCGACGGTGAGGCCCGCGCCGAGCCAGCCACACCGGGCGATCCAGACGCTGCCGCGGAGAAAGAGTCGGGCACGGAGCAAGAC
>JALYHX010000909.1 GCA_030776305.1 Myxococcota bacterium | reverse complement strand
CTCCGTAGGCGAGCCAATGCTGCGACCGAATCGGAGCGCGGCCGGGCCGATCGCTGCCGCCCGCGCCGTGGCGCCTCGTCTCGGCGCGATGTCCTCCGGCGCGACGTGTGCGGCCGGTCGCGGAACGTGAAACGGCGCCGCGCCCGAGGAGAGGGTGAAGGTACCGACAATCGAGGCGAGGGCGAGAGAGGCGGGGCGCACGGAGCGTGTATCCCAATGCACAACCACACTCGGAACCAAAAGGGCAAGTTCGCTTCCATCACCTTTTGCGATTCATGGTCCACCGGGTCCGAGCACGGGACGGGAACAGAGCTTGGGGTATATCTCCTCTGCCGTGGCTACCGACCGCATCTTCTCTTCGCGTTTTTCGGTGAGCGAACGCCGCGCGACGCTCGTCGGCCGTGCCGCGGAGATGCGGGAGCTCGAGCGAGCGTATGCGCTCGCGGTCGAAAAAGGACAGGCGCAAACCACCACCGTCGTGGGCGTCGCTGGTGTCGGCAAGACGCGGCTCGTGCGCGACTTCCTCGTACGCGCACGGGAGGGCGGACGTGCCCCGCGAGTCTTCCGCGGCACAGCCCGTGAGGGTGGACCGGCGTATGAGGTCTTCGCGCGTGTCCTGCGTGCGCGGTTCGGCATCGTCGAGGGTATGGACCCCAGCGCCGCGAACGCGCAGGTACGCGCCCAGCTCGCTTCTGTGCTCGATGATCGCAAGGTCGGCGACGTGGCGTACTTCCTCGGGCAGTTGCTCGATCTCGACTTTCAGCGTTCGCCGATCATCAAGGCCGTCGAGGCGGACCCGCTGCAGGTGCGAACCATGCGCCGCGCGGTCATCAAGAGCTTCCTCGAGGCGGACGCATTCAAGGGTGGCGATCCGCCCGTCTTGGTGTTCGACGATCTGCAGTGGTCACACGACGATTCGCTTGAGCTGCTCGAAGCCTTGATCGATACGCTCCGTGCGCCGATCCTGTTCGTGTGCGTGGCGCGTCCGCAGATGCTCGTTCGGCGCGAGGGCTGGCGGCGGCACGGCGGTGGGCGCCACGCCGTGACGGATCTCTCGCCGTTGAGCGACGTCGACTCGGCCGCGGTGATGCACGACTTGTTGTCACCGTGCGGTGAGCCGCAAGAGATCGATCGATTGGTAGACGAGGCCGTGCTCATGGCCGGGGGGAACCCCGCGCTTCTCGAGGAGATCCTCCGCGTTTATCATGAGACCGGCGTGCTCGAGGCGACCAGCGAGTTCGAAGAAGAGCGATGGATCATCCACCCCGACAGGCTCGCCCGGGTCAAGCTTCCTCTCAGCGTCGAGGATGCCGTGCAGGCGCGGATCGGCGCTCTCGCGGCCGAGGAACGCGAGCTGATCGAACCGGCGGCCGCGATGGGGGGAGTCTTCTGGCTCGGCGGCCTCCTCGCCACACGCCGCCAGGGCACCTCGCCGCGCGAAGAATGGGCGGGAGGCGAGTCGGCAGACGCGCAGCGCGTACGACAGGTCCTTGCCGATCTCGTCGACCGCGACTACGTGCTCCGCCTACCGGACAGCACATTCTCCGGCGACGAGGAATACGTCTTCAAGCACAACCTCGAGCGGGAGGCGGTCGAGCGCCTCACGCCGCCGGCGTCGGCGCGCCGGTACCACCGGGCGATCGCGGACTGGCTTGCGTTTCGCGAGAACGTCGACACGAGCGAGGAGTACCTCGAAATGCTCGCCCGTCACCGCGAGAAGGCGGATGGATCCACCGCCCTGGCCGCCCAGTCGTACGTGAAGGCCGGGGACGTGGCACGTTCGCGCTACGCGAACGCCAAGGCGGCCGAGCTCTATGCCAAGGGACTCGGGCTGATCGAAAAATGCGATCACGCGGACGAGGAACTACGCCTGCGCGCGCTGCACAACGACGGTGACGTCCTCCAATCCCTCGGCCGCAACGACGAAGCGCTGCGTGCGTTCGGCGAAATGCTGACACGCGCGTGGCGCCTGGATCTGCGGAGCAAGGGAGGCGCGGCCCATTCGCGAATTGGCCGTCTGTATCGGGAGACGGGCCAGCTGGAGGAGGCGTCGCGCCATCTGTCCGCCGCGCTCGCGCTCTTCGGTCAATCACACGACGAGCGCGGCGTCGGCAGCACGCTCGACGACATCGGCAAACTGCACTGGCTCAAGGGAGACTACGCGCTCGCCCTCGAGTACACGCTGCGAGGACTGGCGATGCGTCGCAAAATGGGTGACCGCCGCAGCCTCTCTCTCAGCCTGAACAACTTGGGCCTCGTGCAGCAGGACTCGGGCAACACGAAGGCGGCGTTGGAGGCGTTCGAGCAGGCGCTGCGCATCCGGCGGGATATCGGAGATCTCGTCGGCGTGTGCATCACGCTCAACAACCTCGGCACGGTCGCGCAAGACATGCGCGACGACAAGAAAGCGCTGGCGCTCTTCCAGGAAGCCTACGCCATCGCGAAAGAGACCAATGACCGGAACCGGATCGCCCTCATCTTGACCAACGTCGGTGAGACGCACAATCGCCTGGGCGATTCGGCGCGCGCCGTCACGATGCTCAAGCAGGCGGAGCAAGTCGCCGACGAGCTCGGCGACAACCTCGGCCTCGCCGAGGCGGCGCGCGGACTGGCAAAGGCGTACCTCGCGCAGCGCGAGCACACCAAGGCGCGCGAGTGCGCACAACGCGCGGTCGACATCCTCTCGAAGACGGGGAGCAAAGTGCAGCTGGGCATCGCGCTTCGAACGCTCGGCCAGGTGACGATTGCGGCGAGCGCCGGTGGCGCCGGCACTCGAGAGGCAACCGAACAGCTCGAGCGATCGATCGCGATCTTCGAGGAGATTGGCAATGACGCGGAGCTCGCGCGCAGTTGCAGCGCGTATGCCGAGCTTCTGAGCGGCACTCCGGAGCACGCGACAGACCCCGCGGTGGCCGATGAGGCGCAACGCCTCGTCCACCGTGCCGACGAGATCCTC
The DNA here is from genome assembly GCA_030776305.1 of Myxococcota bacterium. Classification (GTDB taxonomy): domain Bacteria; phylum Myxococcota_A; class Polyangia; order Polyangiales; family Polyangiaceae; genus Palsa-1150. Next base: position 4,299 of record JALYHX010000909.1, on the reverse strand, counting down.
GCCAAGATGCGCACACAGGCTGCAGCCAAAGAGAGGGAGCCCGCCGCCGACCCCCAGGGCGTTTCCTGAACGCCTGTCCGTCCCATGTTCGCGGTCGCCATCATCGAGCTTGCCACGTCGGCCGAGGAGGAAGCGTCGGTCCTTGCCAGCATCGTCCACGCGAGCGCCTACGACCTGCGCGTTCGGCTCGCGGGACTGATGCCTGCCGTCGTCCTGACGACCCCTGAAAGAGACGAAGCCGCCGCGGTTCTACATGGCGTTCGCCAGCGTGGCCATGGGGCGGTCGGGTGCGACCTCAGAGCCTTGATTCCGAGCACGGCGATGGTGCCGATGCGACATTTCGTGCTCGAGGACGGCGGCATGCGCTCCGACCGCGAGTCGGCCGAGGTGCTTCCGTACAGCCGCATCCATGCCCTCTTGCATGCCGCGCACCCCGAGCTTCACCGGGTCATCGGTCACGAGATGGTCTTCGTGAGCCCCCGCCGCGGCGTCGCCCGAATGGAGACAATCACCAACGAACATGCCGCGCCGCAGTCGCTTTACATCTTCCGCAACGACGAAGAGACGCCCTGGATCATGCGCGAGCACGAGGCGCGCTACGATGCCGTCGGGACCGTCGCCGGTCCCGTGCAGCACCAGAACTTCCTCGCGGCGATTCACGCCTTGCGCGCGCGAGCGCCGCACGCTCATTTCGACGACCGCCTGGCCCTTCACCCGCGCTCGCCAGCGCACTTCACGCGCGGCTTCGGACCCCACGACATCGAAGCCAGCCCATGGGCAGATCACGGAGCGGACCTCGCCGCTCACCTTCTGGCCCTGTGGTTCGCTCTCAAGGCTCCCGGCCCTTACCGCTCTTAGCTCTATTGCACTCAGACGGATTGACACCGCCCGCCTGTGAGGCGACACACGAAGTGTGAAGCAGTACCTGGACCTGGTCCGCGAAGTGCTGTCCCGCGGCACGCGGAAGCCCAACCGCACCGGCGTCGACACGCTGTCGACATTCAATGTCAACTACGAGATTGACCTCCGTCGTGGGTTTCCGCTGCTGACGACGAAGGAGATCTCCTGGAAGAACATCGCCGTCGAGAACCTTTGGTTTCTGAGCGGTGAGACGAACATCGGTCTGCTGCGAAAGCACGGGTGTAAGTTCTGGGACCCCTGGGCGGACGAAGACGGGCGCGTACCGAGCGCGTATGGCAACTTCTGGCGCCACTTCCCCGTGCATGAAGCGTCGCCCGACGGGGGACTTCGAGCCGGGTTCAACGACCAGGTCGCCTGGGTCGTCGGCGAGCTGAAACGCAACCCGATGAGCCGTCGCCTCGTCGTCAACGCATGGGCCCCCGGCAACGCGCAAAAGAGCGGGCTTCCGCCCTGCCATCTCCTCTTCATGCTCAACGTGCAGCTCGATGATCAAGGCGAGCCCATTCTGTGTCTGCACCTGACGCAGCGAAGCGCCGACGTCGCGCTCGGCGTTCCTTACAACATCGCGGGCTATGCGCTGCTCCTCGAGCTCTTCGCCCGCTTTGCAGGGCTGCGCGCGGGTCTCTTCGCGCACACTCTCGTCGACGCGCACGTCTACACGGCGAAAGCCGACGGCTCGATGGCCGAGTATGATCACGTCCCCGGGCTCCGACTGCAGCTCGAGCGCGAGGCGCGGCCCTTGCCGCGATTGACGATCGACCCCGCGATTCGCGGGCTCGACGATCTGAAGCCGCTGCTCGAAGCGGACACGCCGCGGATCATGGATCTCTTTCGGCTCACGGGATATGAGCCACACCCGCCGATTGCGTTCAAGGTGGCGGTGTAGATGAAAGGGATGATCTACGCCGTCTCGCCGCAAGGGGTCATCGGCGTCGGCGGGAAAATCCCCTGGCGTTACCTCGGCGACTGGAAGCGCTTCAAGCGCGTGACGATGGGGTCGACGGTCGTGATGGGCCGCAAGACGTTCGAGTCGATCGGCAAGCCCCTCCCAGGACGGCAAAACCTGGTCGTCACGAGCCACGGGATCGCCTTGCCCGACATCGAGTGCGTGCGGACGATAGAGGAGGCGCTTGGACATGCCAGCGCCGACGACGTGTGGTTCATCGGCGGCGCGCGGATCTACCAGGACGCGATGAGGTACGTCGACGTGATCGACGTGACGTACGTGCCGGACTACGCCGACGGAGCGGATGTCGTGCGCGCGCCGATGATCGACGAGATGGTGTTCGTACCCGGGCCGATCATCGCGCACGAGGACGAGCCATCGCTCAAGCGGCGTGTCTACACCCGGGGGGGCGCATGAAGCTTTGGGTTGTGGCGCTGCTCTTCGTCTTTTCGTGCGACAAATCGAGCGCCTCGGACTCGACCGCAACGCCGCCCGTGACCCCGACGCCGCCCGCAATCCCGACGCCGCGCGCAATCCCGGCCCCGCCCCAAGCTTCCACCGTTTCCACCCCCGAAACCATCATCGCTCAGCACGTGCTCATCATCTACAAGGGCGCAAAGCGTGCTCCAAAAGGCGTGACGCGCAGCAAGGCCGAGGCCAGGGCACGCGCGCAAGAGGCGTTCTCGAAGATTCGAGCCGGCACCGCGTTCGAGGACGTGGTCAAGGAATATTCGGACGACGCGGGCTCGGCCGACCGCATGGGGAGCTTGGGCAAGTTCCGGCGCGATGCGATGGACCCTGGGTTCAGCGCCGCCGCATTCGCGCTGAAAGTGGCGGAGGTGAGCGACGTCGTCGAAACGCCGTTCGGCTTTCACATCATCAAGCGCACGCAGTGACTAGACAGAATGATTGGACCAGCCTCCCGCATGCGGCTCTGCGCCGACTGCTTTGCAGCTGCCAGCGTAATCCGCGCTCGTTGCGCGTTGGCTGGTCCAATCATTCTGTCTAGCGATCGCGAACGGCTTCTTCCGCCGCGAATTTCTTGAAGCGTTGCTCAGGGCCTGGCGGCGCATACATCTGCACGGCGACCAGATTGGACCCCGCGTCAGGTCGCCAGGAGTGTTTCACGCCGGGCGGTATCGCAACGCACGTGCGGGCCCCCAACGCAGACTCCTTGCCATCGAGCGTAAACCTGCCGGCCGCTTCGACGGCGCACAGAATCTCCCAGCTTGAATCGTGCGAGTGTTCGGGAACGCCCGCGGTTCCCGAGAGTCGGCCCAGATAAAATGGCGCGATTTCACGATCGTCGACATCGAGGTGGGCGTTCATCGCGCCGCCCATGAATACCAACTCGGGCGCGCGAGTCGCGCGCACGACGCGCGAGCGGGTCACACAATCCGCGTCGTGCACCATGGCCACCACCGCAAGCCCTTGGCCCGTGAGCCGCGCCCCATGCTCGGGCAAGCCACGAACCGCCATGACGTCACCCGGGGCAAGGCGCTCGTTCGCGAAGGCTGCCGTACCCGTCACGGGCGTCACGACGACCGCCTGGCACGCGGTAAGCGCGAGGTCGACCCCCGCGGCGGTCAGCTGCTGGAATGCGGCGGACGGCGGCGCCACGGGGGGCGGCGTCGATGGCGCAACGGTCAGCGGTGGTCCGGCGATCGTCCCCGTCTTTTCGCCATGACAGCCGGCGACGATGACCGCGGTCGTCACGACGATCGTCGACCGCATCCGCGCCATCATTCAGCGGCGGACCAAAGCGTGGGCGGGCAAGAGCGACCCAGCGAGATGTGCCGCGAGTTCGCTCGTGCTCACGGGAGCGTCACAGGTCGCGTCGGATTCCACGACATGCCGTCGCTCGTACGCTTGCGCCAGCCGATCGCGCAAGACGGCGTCCGCTGCTTGGGGGTCTCCGGGCCGTAGCACGCTGCGAACGTAAACCTCGGCCGCCTTGTACGAGCTTCGGACGAGCGGTCCCGACGCGACGTATGCGAAGCCGATGGCTCTGCCTTCGCGCGCGAACTCGTCGAACCGCGCAGGCTCGACGTATCGGTCCACGGGAGCGTGCTTCGGCGTCGGCCGGAGGTACTGTCCCACGGTCAAGATGTCGACTCCCACCGCGCGGAGATCGCGCATCGTCTCGAGGACCTCTTCGTCGGTTTCGCCGATCCCCACCATGATCGAACTCTTGGTGACGACTTGGGGCGCGCGCTCCTTCGCGCGCCGCAATACGTCGAGCGAACGGTCGTAGCTGCAGCGAACGTCTCGGATCGTCCGCTGGAGCCTGCGCACGACCTCGATGTTGTGAGCCCACACGTCCGGACCGACGTCGACGGTCATGTCGATGGAGTCGTGTCGGCCGCCAAAGTCGCCGACCAGTGTTTCGACGAGCATGTCCGGGCGGAGGTCCTTCAGCCGCCTCACAGTCT
>JALYHX010000908.1 GCA_030776305.1 Myxococcota bacterium | reverse complement strand
TTGGCGTCCTCAGCCCGGACGGTTCGCAGGGTCCCGGAATCGGCTTCATCGACTCCGGGGGAAGCGGAAGCGGAGGTGGAAGCGGAGGGTCGGGCGCGTACGACGGGTCGGCGGTGCCGCTCGGCTGCGGCCTCTATACGAAGCTTTGCGGTGGCAAATGCATTCCGATTGCGGTCGATCCCCAGAATTGCGGCGATTGCGGCAAGGTGTGCGGCCCGACCGAGATTTGCTCCGCGAGCGCGTGTGTTCCAGCTTCGAAGGGCTGTGTCCCGCCACCGCAGGGCGGCGATCCCGCGCTCACGATTTGTGCACGGTCCTGCGTCGACACGCTGAATGACAGCAACAACTGCGGCACGCCTACCGGAACGTCGGCATGCGGTCACGCGTGTCCGGCATCGCAGGGCTGCGTCAACGGAGCGTGCGTCCCGCAATTGCCAGTCGCCACGACCCCGCCCAATGGCTGCGGCGAGTGTTTGAACGACCTCGCGAGGGCGACATTCCGATGGGCGCTCTGCTCGTGCGGCGATGTCGCGCTTCAACAGCAGCTGTTTACGGATGCCTATGACAGCACCAAAGGCCCATACCCCCCGGCCCCACTGCAGACGGGAGGCGGCGTTGGGGTGAATGGCAACTTCACCGGTGGCGGCGCGCCAATCAGCATTGGCGGCGCGCTCTGGTGCACGGGCGCGGCCGGAGTGGCTACCGGTTTCCAGGCCACCGTGAGCCAGGAAACCCACGTAGCGAATGCCCTCAACGCGACCGGCGGAGCCCTGAAGATCCTCGACAACGCGTGGGTGGGCGGCAACGTCGGCGGGACGGTCAACATCAGCAAGACACTCTACGTTCCTACGACCGCGACGGTGGGTGCGGGTGTCACAAGTGCAATGACGGTCAAGCAACCCGTCACCGTCGCGCCGCCTTGCGACTGTTCAGACACGGCGCTCCTCGGTCAGTCGATCGATCAGATCGTGACGGCGCACGCGACGAACAATGACAACGCAGCCATTGGGCTCAATGCGGGCGCGCTCGCCACGCCCACGATGAGCACACGCCTGGATTTGCCATGCGGCCGTTATTACCTGACGGGGATCAATCAGCCCGGAACGTCGGTGACCGTCTTCGCCCACGGGCGAACGTCGCTCTTCATTCGCGGAGACGTCGTGGGCGCGACCGTCTCGTTCGTTCTCGATCCAACCGCCACGTTCGATACGTTCATCACGGGAACCGTCAAGGCGAGCGGTCAACTCATCGTCGGGTCGCCGAACTACCCCGCGCTCAGCCGCACGTACGTCGGCGGCACCGCGCCAGTCGACCTTTCCGGCGAAGCCGGACGCACGGCCGGCAACCTCTACGTGGGGAAGACGCCGCTCAACGTGTCGTCGCATTTCGTCCTTTACGGCGGCCTCATCGCCGCGAGTCTCGCGAATCAGGAGAACATCGAAATTCACTACGATCGCGCGGTGCTCGACCTCCCGAAATGCGGTCCACCCCCGCCCATGTGCCAGGGCTGCAAGGACTGCGGCAACGATCCCTGCATCAACGGCATGTGCTCGCCGACCTGCACGAGTAGCACCCAGTGTTGCGCGCCGCTGATTTGCGCCGGCGGAAAATGCCAGGTCATTGGGACTGCGCTGTAGTCGCGCGCCCGCCGCAGGCGTGAGCGGTCTCTCACCATCCGCGCGGTTGGGGCAGGCCACTGTAGGGCTTCCAAACGGTTGGTCGGTCAAGCGGTGCACGAGAGGCGTGGAGAGGGATGTCTAGGGCGTGCAGGAGTCCGCGGTGCGGGTGAACGCATGGAATTGCTTGGCGAAGAGGTCCGCGTGAGCGTGAATGGGGTGGACCTGCGGCGTGACCGGGCTCACTGCGCTGTCGGGTGAGGCACGTTGCGCTTCGGCGAAGGGGCATGAAGCCAGAAGGCGAGGCACGTTGCGCTTTCCACGCACGCGACCAATCAACGTGTGCTCCTGGTGCAACGTCCCCCCACGCCGCGGGGGGACCTGAGGGGGCTCTCAGACCGCACGCGCACATCCTGCCAGAGACAAGACCAATGCGTAGCGCCCCGCGGGGGAGGGCAAATGCGATGCCCTGTGAACTCGGGGGTGGGGGCTGCTAGCCAAGCGGCCTCCCCAGAGGAGTCCAGGGACACGCTCTAGCAGGTGAGCGACGTCAGGGGGGTCACTCGACAGATCGACCACAGTCATCCCGTGTGCGGTGTAAACAACGTGACGCATGGTCGAGAGTTTCTCAATTGAGTCCTCGCCATCGAGCGTGTGCCACGATGTGCAAGGGCGCGATCGAGGCGTCGTACTCGCGCAGGCAAGGGGCCAAGAAACGCCGGGCGGGCGAGGATCCGCAGGCGCGATCCGAATGCAACCTTGCGCAGATCTGCGGATGAAACCACCGGTGGCTCCAGGTTGCTTGTGGCAGTGCGTTCGCCGAGAGGTAGGGAGACATCTCTTATGACCATGCATCGCTCCTCCCTATTGTCTTCGCTGTCATCCGTTGCGCTTGCGACTGCTCTCTTCGCGTTGAGCTGCGACTGATCGAGCTCCGTCCCTGGCGGAGGGGACTCGGGCGGTCCGTGTGTGTCGGGCCAAAGCTTGTGCTTCCCGTGTTCCGGGCCCGCCTTCTGCGCGAGCGCGTGCCCAGGGTCCCCGTGCCTCGTCGATGCCTCGGGAGCCATGAGTGACGCCGGTGGCGACGATGCTCCCATCGACGGGTCCGCTACCGCACCGAGCGACGGGTCCACGGACGGACCCCGCGATGCGTCAGCAGACACACCGCGCGACACGTTCGCGGATGCATCGAGCGACGGGCTCGGCGGCGGACCGAGCGATGCCTCGAGCGACGCGCCGTACGCGGCCTGTTTTGGGCCTGGCGGGACGACCAGCGTCTCCCTGAAGGCGTGCGCTGCTGAGCGACAACTACACCTCCCCATGGACGACGATTGCATCACCCCATCCATGAGCCTCGGCGATCTGGCGTAGCCGGCATCCGCGACCGCGGAAAATGGCTGCGTGCAGACGACCGACGCGCA
>JALYHX010000907.1 GCA_030776305.1 Myxococcota bacterium | reverse complement strand
ACCCTGTGAAGCTCAAGATAGCCGGAGGAATTGGCGTTTGGCATCTTGATAAGAACAAGAACGAGGCCGGCACGATGAGCGCCAGCGGAATCCCCGCGAACCCACAATTGATCCAAGAGAACATTGGAATGACGGTGGGCCTCTACCAGACGACGGAACCCGTGCACTTCGCTCTCGAATACTTTCGAGCGCAGCACACCTGGTACCCTCTCGGCGTGCCGAGCGCGAGCGATCCAATGGTGACCGCCAGCGTGATCACTCCTCAGCAGATCGTGCATTTCATCAACGCCGGCATGACCGTCGTATGGTGAAGAACGGCGCTTCGTCGCCCATTCGTCTCGAAGCGATCAGCACGGTCCGCGCTCAGGGTGCAATGTTGCCGTGATCGACGGATGATACGCGCGCCGAAATCGACCCGTCGCTGCAGCCGCGTACGATGGAGCGACCTCGGCGAGCATGGTGAGACGCGGTGCTCGCCGAGGCGATCCCAAACGCGCTTCGTCCCCTCGGTCCGAAACGGGAGACTGTCTCTTTACACTTCGGACGGATTGATTGCACGCGTAAGCCCACATAATGCTTGCCGCAGTGTTCGCACTCTGGGAATGTCTTTCAATGCGCCGAATGGATCGCCGGAGCAAGGGCGGGCTGGAGGCGGAGTCCGCCCTGGGTAGACTCATTGGAACAGCCGCTCTCTGTCTCGTCGCCTGCTCGACAGGATCCGGTCAGGGATCGCCGCAAGGGGGCAGTAGCTCGGGCAGTAGCAGCTCCGGGACTGGGGTTTCGACGGGATCGGGCTCCGGATCTGGTGCAGCAAGCTCTGGTTCGGGAAGTGGTGGCTCGACGAGCTCGGGCTCGTCGGGCATGAGCGCCACCGCGTCGTCTGGCTCGGGGTCGAGCTCGAGCTCCGGTGGATCCGGAACCGGCGGCGTCGATGCGTCCGGCGCGGCAAGCTCCGGTGGTGCCGGAGAGGGCGGGACCGTGGCTGCGGACTCGGGTGCCATTTCGACTGGCGGCGATGCCGGCCCCGATGGGGGACCTCCCGTCATTGACCTCTTCAACGGCACGGATTTGACTGGGTTCGTTGCCTATTGCCAGACGTCGAAGACGACTCCCGGCAGGCTTCTGACTGGCGCTGAAGCGCTGAGTTTTTTCATGCCAGAGAACGGAATGCTCCACGTGTACGCCGCGCAGGCGGACCAATCGGCTCAACCGCTCTGCATGCTGGAAACGACAGCCTCGTACAGCAAGTACAATCTCTCGTGGGACTACAAATGGGGCACGAAGAAGTTCGCGCCCTACACCGATTTCACTTTGTACCCGCGCGACGCTGGATTGATGTGGCACATTCACGGGGACCTTACGCAGGTTTGGCCATCGTCCATCGAATTTCAAAACAAGTGGGGAACGACGGGGGATATCTTTGCTCTCTTCGCGCAATGCAAATCCCTTGGGGCGCCGACTGACCCGACGCTGTTCGCGGAGGCGTCTGCCGGTGGAACGGCGATGACCGTCAATGGTTCCAATGGGTTCGTTCAGCATAAAAAAAGCGCCAACCACGAAATGCCCGTCATGGGCACCGGTCCGCTCGCAGCCACGGGTACGGGCTCCGACTGGAACTCATGCCTTTTGCAAGTCGACGGCGGCACCGCCGTTTATACGGTCAACGGATACGTCGTAAATCGGGTTTTGGCGGTCATGGACAAAACCGGCGCTCCAGTCACCAAGGGCCCCGTAGCCTGGCAGGCCGAATCCTCCGAAGCCTACTATCGGAACCTACGCATCCAAGTCTTTCAGTGAGCCCGACGATGCTCGCGGCTACGGCATCGCCGTCACGTTGCCGAGCAAGAACACGTAATCCTGATAATCTCCATTGCCGGCTTCTTCGACGGCGACGAGATACGATTGCGGTATGCTCACCCCCGCCGCATCCTTGAGGGGATACGTCTTGACACGGTGCACGTTCGCCGGCGAGTTCAACGCGTCTTGGGTGAAATCGTAATCGCCATTGACGGCATTTCCGGTTGCGTATTTCTGCGTTTTTTGGTCCGAGTACACCCAGATGCCGAACGGTGCGCTTCCCGGGTCGAACGTCGTCGCACTCATCGGAGCGAGCGGAGGATTGACCATCCGAGCCTTGTCCGATGTCTGGGGATCCGTGATCATCGACATCGTTCCGACCACGTTGCGCGTGGTAGAGCTCGTCAGTGGATACCAGCCGTAGGGCAGCACGCCCACCGGAGAGAACCTTGCTACGACGGACATCGTGACATTGCCCGTCGCTGCCTTGACGAAGCGTGAAGCCGCAACCTCGTCGGTATTCGCTTCGATACCGGGCAGGTTCAGCGCGTTCATTGACGTGTTCGGGTTCCAGTTGTTTTGGGCCATGCCCACGTTGAGCTTGTAGCCGAGCGTAATCAGGATCTGGCCGAGCGTTGGCTCCCAGTTGCTCTGGATGAGGACCAGGCCGTAAAGGCTTGCATTTGCGGAGCCCGAGCTCATCGTCGCCGTGAGCGTGGACTGCAGTAGGGTCGAACCCAGGTCCTTGTTGGAAGGTGCTGGCGGCAGTGTCGTGCTTGCCGTCATGAGCTGGATCGTGACCGCCATATCCGCGCCGGCCGCGAGCATCGCAGGAAGCGCCGGTGGACCCACGATCTGAAAGAAGGCCTGGTCTGTACCGCTGATGGAGAGCTTTGTGACCTGCGTCGGGACCTGACCGCCGTTGTGCAGTTGGACCACCTGCGTCACCGCGGGAGTGGCCAGATTGCGAACGCCCGTCAGGATGAAACGGTCCGAACTGAAGGCGGCGCCGCTCGCGGACAAACCCCCGCTGCTGCTTCCGCTTCCCCCGCCGCTGCTGCTTGATCCACTTCCGCCGCTCGATCCGTTACTGCTCCCGGTACCGCTGGAACCACCACTGCCACTGCCAGACGAGCCGCCGCTGCTCGAGCCTCCACTTCCGCCGGACGAAACAGGGCTTCCTGAGCTGCTGCCGGACGACCCAGAGCTTGCGCCGCTGCCTGCGCCTCCACTTCCGCTCCCGCTCCCGGCCGTGCCCGACGATGATGTGCTGGTGCCTTGGGCACCCCCGCCGCTGCCGGACCCGCCGCCACCATCGCCAGCATCCGGGACGCCGCTGCTGCAACTCCAAATGGTGCAGGCCGCAAGCGCCGCCCCCAAGAGGCTTCCCTGAGCCGTTCGTACCAAGCTGACGGTCGTCTTCATTTGCTTCTCCTGCCGCAAACTCGCGCAGGCGCGTTTGTCACCGACGCCGTCTTGCAGGAGTATTCCGGCAAGGTCCCGCGGCGGTGCCTATCGGACACATTATCAGTGTGACTCGAAGCGCGAGGATTCGTCACGAGACCTTCGGATTTGCCCTAATTGAGTAGACATCTAGCTGTTGACGCTGCATTTGTGCGGCCATCGTGAACATTGCGTTGGAATGCGCGTAGCGATTCGGCGCCACGCGCGCGGATCCTTGAGATGCCCGCAGCGGCCAAACGGCTCGACGCCCCGTGATGGATTCGACGGCGACGGGCTCGAACTGGCGCATCCCCGTCTGCCCGCACCGAGTGGCAGAAAGTTCGGCTTCCCGATCATGGCGACACCCCCCAGTGCCAGCAGAGCCGGCAAGCCGCGCCCAGTCGTGGCAAGCGGTCTCGCCTGCGCGCCCGGTGTGGCAAATCGGCCTGCGCATACGACACCGACGCCATTAATTCGGCTGGCTTACATCTTGCGTTTCTGCGGCAATGCAGCGCCGAGCTTGGATTCCTTGCATGAACGCATCGCACGCATGCCGTTACGAGAGTCATCGAAGGGGCGCAACCATAGCGGTCCTTGCAGTGTTCGTCGGGGTGCTTACCGCGGCGCGCGTTGCGCACGCTGACCCAGTAACACCATCCGTTGACCCTTCGGAGCCGCCCCCGCTCAAGGATGTGATGTCCCATAGCAACGCGTGGGACTACTCCCTCGCGGGCATTGGTGCAGCCGCGCTGGTCGTCGAGCTTGGCATTCTGCAGCCGATACGACCGCCGCTCCGTTGGAGGGCGCCGATCCTGTTCGATACGGACGTTCGCAATGCGTTGCGCGTGTCAGACGAACACACGCGGCACAACATCGAATTGGTCGGATGGGCCCTTTGGGGCGCGCAGCTCGCCTTGCCAGTACTCGTTGATGTCCCGTACGCGTGGAGTCGCTACGGCTATGGGATGGCGCGCGATCTCTTCTGGCAGGACGCTGTGACTCTGACGTTGGCGGGCGCCGCCGACGGTGCGTTGCGCGATCTCGTGGGTCGCGCACGCCCCGGCGTTTACGATTGCCTGGCTCAGGGAGGCGCGCACTGTCTGGACGCGGATTCTGACACGACGCGGTCTTTTCCCGGTGGGCACATCGTCAACAGCACGGCCGCCTCGGTCCTCACATGCACCCAGCACTATTATACTAGGCTATACGGCGGACCCTGGGACGGGGTCGCGTGCGTGACGACGCTAACATCGGATCTGACGCTCGCGGTCCTGCGTATCGTCTCGGACAACCATTGGGTGAGCGATCAGATCGCGGGGGTGGCGATCGGTGGTCTCATCGGCTGGGGGGTACCCTACGTCATGCATTTCCGGCGCGGCGCGCGCGTCCGCATCGAAGGCGATCGCCCGGCAAAGGAATCGCAAAGTCCGTCCGGAGCGCTGGTGGTGCCGATGCCCATCATGGTCGAGCATGGCGCCGGACTCGGATTGGCGGGAATCTATTGACGCTGACCGGCCGCTCGCACGAGCACCTCCCGCGCCAGGCGGAGTCGTGCGATCGGCTCATCGGGCAGAAGACGGTGTCGGCCGAGTTGAGCTTGGTGTCGTTGTCGCCGTACCGCCGCACCCTTGCGCCGCACCCGGCAAGGGTTCGGCGTAGAGTGTCGTCATGATGGCACGATCAGGGTCGGTGAGACCGCGCTTGTGCGTCTGACAGGGCAGGGAACGAAAGTACATCGTCGCGTGTGTGTCCTCCGCGTCTTCCCCGAGACCGAAGAAGTGACCGGCTTCGTGAGTGGCCACGTTCTGCAGATCGTATCGGTCGTCGCATCCCCGCGACGAATCCTCCTCAGCCTTTTCAGACGATTGGCCGGGGAGGGCGGCAATGGGATAGTCCGAATTGAAGATCGTGTCCGCCTCGAGAATCTCGCCGGTGGTTGCGTCCTCGTAGCCGATCGTGGCGGCGAGGTCTTGTTCGTGACCCGGCAGGGTGATGGGTCCCTAGCGGACGAGGTTGACGCCGTCCTGCACGGCTATCCTCGACTTGGCGCTGGATTCGAACATGAGCCGTGGAAGCGGGATTCCGCTCGCCACCCAAGCGCCGAACGCACTCCGCACGGCGTCCTTGGCGGCGGGATCGAGCGCG
>JALYHX010000906.1 GCA_030776305.1 Myxococcota bacterium | reverse complement strand
GTGGTGGTGGAGCCGCTGGCCATGGCCGACTCGTTCGAGCGCGTCGGTCGCCCGGCGGCGGCGCGCGCGCGCGCCAATGCCGGCGTATTCGAGCGGCAGCTCGACGTTCTCGAGTGCGCTCGTGCGCGCAAGGAGGTTGAACTGCTGAAAGACGAATCCAAGGGCCCGGTTGCGGATGCGGGCGAGCTCGTTGCGGCTCATGCCGGAAACGGCGCGATTCGCCAGGACGTAACCGCCCGAGGTTGGCCGATCAAGACAGCCGACGATGTTCATCAGCGTCGACTTTCCCGAACCGGAGGAGCCCATGACCGCCACGAACTCTCCCTCTTGCACCCCAAGCGACACGCCGTCGAGCGCGCGTAGCTCTACGTCGCCCGTCCGATAGACCTTCGTCAGGTCGGTCAGCTCGATGACGAGGCCGCCCATGCGCATTCTTTTCCTAAAACAAGCGCCGGAGCGACGGGGTACCGCCGCCCGTGCCGGTCGGAGTGGCGTCTGCGCCAACCGCTTCAACCACCACTTGGTCGCCCTCGCGCACATCTCCGTCGACGACTTCGGTGACCGTTCCGTCCGTGAGACCCGCATGGATCGCGACTGCCTGCGGGCCGCCGCCGCGTACGATCCAGAGGGTGCGCGTCTCGGGCGCGTCGCTCGCGGACGAACCCGACCCCGTGGCGGGGCGCTTGCGCGAGTCACTCTGCGTTGCGGCGCTCCCCGCGAGCGTGGGAGGCGCACGAAACCGCAGCGCGGCATTGGAGACGGCAAGCGCGCCAGGGCGTTCGGCGTATACGACCGTCACGTTCGCGGTCATTCCCGGTCGGAGCCGCAGGTCCGTGTTGTCGACGTCGATCACGGCGTCATACGTGACGACGTTCTGAACGGTGGTCGCCGCGTTGCGGATCTGTCGAATCTTCCCGACAAAGCGCTGCCCGGGGAAGGAGTCGACCGTGAAATACGTTTTCATGTCGACTTGCAGGCGCCCGACGTCTCCCTCGGCGACGTTCGTGTCGACCTGCATCTTGGTCAGGTCTTGTGCGATCGTGAACAAGACGGGCGCAGACAGCGACGCAGCGACGGTTTGGCCGACGTCGACGTTTCGTGAGATCACCACTCCGTCGATCGGCGACAGAATGCTCGTAAAGGAAAGATTGACCTCGGTCTGATGCAACGAGGCCAAGGCTTGCTCAATGCCCGCCTTGGACGCTTGAATCGCCGCCTGCGTGGTCGCGACGTTCGCCTCCGCGGTGTCGAGGTCCGCCTGCGATGCCAGGTTCTCGTCGTGCAGCGCCTTCGCGCGCGCCAACTGCTTGGCGGCGTTGAGCGCATTCGCCTCCGCCGTGGCGGCGCCTGCCTTCGCGGAAAGGTAGTTGGCCTGCGCTTGCTGCATCGACGCCTCGAAGAGCTGAGGGTCGATCTTCGCGACGAGCTGGCCCTTCTTTACAGGCGAGTTGAAGTCGGCAAAGAGCTTCTGGATACGGCCAGACACCTGCGTGCCGACTTGGACCGTGACCAGAGCCGACAGCGTTCCACTGGCAGTGACGCGCGCGACGATGTTCCTGCGTTCGACGGGTGCCGTCTTGTACTGCACTTCGGGTGTGCGGTGAGTCGCGCTGTAGCGCCAGTACGCGAAGGCCGCCGCCGCAATCAGCAGCAGGGCGATCCAAGGCGCGAGCTTCTTCATCTTTATGGTCGCGTCGTCGCCTTACGGTTCGGCGCTCGTCTTCTGATACACCCTGACCCAGTCGACCTTCATGGATTGCGGGAAGGTCGTCGTCGTGTTTGGATCTCCGGGCCAACTTCCGCCGACGGCCACGTTCAGCACCACGAAGAACGGGTGGTCGAACGCCCATGTCCCGCCCCCCGGGATAGCGGCCGGCGTTTGCGTCTCGTATAGATTGTCGTCTACATAGAACCGGATTGTCGTCGCATCCCACTCGATGGCGAAGGTGTGAAAAGCGTCCCCGAGCTTCGCACCGCCCGCAAGCGCGTATTGGCCGGTGCGGCCCGCCCCCGGAAAGCCGGGCGCGTGGAGGCTGCCGTGATTGATAGATGGCTCTCTCCCGATGCTTTCCATCACGTCGATCTCGCCACACGACGGCCATTTCACCGTGTCGATGTTCGACCCGAGCATCCAGAACGCTGGCCACAGCCCTTGCCCGGACGGAATCTTGATGCGCGCCTCGAAGCGCCCATACTGCTGCGCAAAGAGCCCCTTGGTGAGCAGGCGCGCACTCGTGTACTGGCAGGCGCCGTACCAACATGGATTCGAAGAGCCGACGGCGGCAGCGGCGGTGATCACCAGGTTTCCGCCCTGGACCACCGCGTTTTGCGTCCCCGCCGTATAATACTCTCGTTCTCCGTTTCCCCACCCGTTGCCGCCCACTTCGTGCTGCCACTTGGTCGGATCGACCGCAGAGCCGTCGGGGCCGTCGAACTCATCAGACCAGGTGAGCGTCCACCCGGGTATCGCCCCATCGTTCGCTGCGTCGAGTGATGCCGTACCGAACGAGCTCGAGCTATCGATCGTTACGTCGCCGGGTATCGCGTCTTGGGCTGAAGGCTTGCTCGGCGCGTCGAGCAACCCAGTTGCCGCGTCGCCGGCGCCGGATGCTGCGCCTGCGCCACCCTCGGCCGAGACGGTCGGCGAATCGCCGCTCGAGGAGGACGAGCAATCAGCCGTCAGCCCTGCGAGGACAAGTACCGTGCACGCTCTTCGCATATGACTTCACCCTACGGCTTGGGGAGAAGGTCGAGTGTGGCATGTCCGCTCTTCGATCCCGCGTCGACTCCGAGAGGCAATTCAGCAAGCATAGTGCCCGTAAGATGCCTAGCACGCCTGTTGATATCGTTCGTCCGATCCGAAATAGGCCTGGTGCGCGAAAGACAACGCACGCGCGAGGAGCTTTTGGAGAGTGCCATTGGTGATAGGCTTTTGGCGCACATCACCATGTGTAGGCGCGTCTTGGTCGCGCTTTGAACCGAGAAAGCAAGGTCATGGCAGAAGAAAAGTCCGACCGCATCGAGTCGCGCCTTAAGGAAGAGCGCCGATTCCAACCAAGCCCCGCGTTCGTCGAACGAGCGCGGGTCTCGTCGCACCACGCGTACAGCGCCATGTACGCGCAGTCGCTCGAGGAACCCGAGGTCTTCTGGCGGGAGCAGACGAGCGACCTCACGTGGCGCACCCCGTGGACCCGGTTCTCCGATTGGAAGTTGGACGCCCGATCCGTGAAAGCGAAATTCTTCGTTGGCGCGACGCTCAACGTCACCGAGAGCTGCCTCGACCGGCACCTGCATTCACCGCGGCGGACGAAAGCGGCCATCGTATGGGAGGGTGAGCCGGGCGACACACGGACGCTGACGTACTTCGATCTGCACCGCCAGGTTGTGCAGGCGGCAGCCGCGCTGTCCGATCTCGGCGTGCGGCCTGGCGATCGGGTGGCGATCTACATGGGAATGGTCCCGGAAGCCGTCGTGGCGATGCTGGCTTGCGCGCGGATTGGCGCGCCGCATTCCGTCGTCTTCGGAGGCTTCAGTGCTGAGGCCCTGCGCGACCGCATCAACGACTCGGGCGCAAAAATCCTTCTCACGCAAGACGGCGCGTGGCGCCGTGGCAACGTCGTACCGCTGAAGACGATGGCCGACGCGGCGGTCGAGCAGACCCCGAGCATCGAGAAGGTGATCGTGGTGCGGCGCATCGGAGCGGCGGGGGCGCCCGTCGTCATGAAGGAGAATCGCGACCTGTGGTGGGATGATTGGTTCGCTGCGGCACCCACCGCCGCGAGCATCGAACGCGCGAGGCACCCGCAGGCGTTCGACAGCGAACATCCGCTGTTCATCCTGTACACCTCGGGGTCCACCGGAAAGCCGAAGGGCGTGCTGCACACGACGGGGGGTTATCTCGCGGGTGCGCACGTCACGACGAAATACGTCTTCGACATGCGCGACGACGACCTCTACTGGTGCACGGCGGATGTCGGTTGGGTCACCGGGCACAGTTACCTCGTATACGGACCGCTCTCTTGCGGCGCGACGTGCATGATGTACGAGGGGGCGCCGAATTTTCCGGACTTCGGACGCTTGTGGTCGATTGTCGAGCGCTATGGGGTCACGATTCTTTATACGGCGCCGACCGCCATTCGTGCGTTCATCCGCGCGGGCGAGCAATGGCCGAAGAAACACGACCTCTCGACGCTCCGTCTCCTCGGCAGCGTCGGTGAGCCGATCAACCCGGAGGCATGGATGTGGTACCACCGCGTCATCGGCGGAGAGCGCTGCCCGATCGTCGACACCTGGTGGCAGACGGAGACCGGCGCGATCATGCTCACGACGCTCCCCGGGGCGGTATTCGCGAAACCGGGAGCGACGGGCTTGCCCTTCTTCGGCGTCGACATCGCCGTCGTGAAGGACCGCGGCGATCCGTGCGCGCCCGGTGAGGGGGGCAAGCTCGTCGTCCGCAAGCCGTGGCCGTCCATGGCCCGCACGCTATGGGGCGACGACGATCGCTACTTCAAGACGTACTGGGACGTCATCCCCGACGTGTACTTCACGGGTGACGGCGCGCGGCGCGACGAAGACGATTACTTCTGGGACGTTGGACGGATCGACGACGTCCTCAACGTGGCGGGCCACCGTATCGGCACCGCCGAGATCGAAAGCGCATTGGTCAGCCATCCGGCGGTCGCCGAGGCCGCCGCCGTGGGCCGTCCCGACGAGCTCAAAGGGCAGGCGCTGGTCGTCTTCGTGACGCTCAAGGCTGCGCAAAAGTCGTCGGCCGGACCGGCCTTGAGGGATGCACTCACGGCGCACATCGAGAAGGAGATCGGCAAGTTTGCGCGCCCGGATTCGATCCGCTTCACCGACGCGTTGCCGAAGACTCGAAGCGGCAAGATCATGCGACGCCTCCTCAAGGAGGTCGCCGCGGGTACCGAGACGAAGGGAGATACGTCGACCCTCGAGGACCTCAGCGTCATGGTCAAGCTGCGCGCGGGCGACGAGGAGTAGACAAGAGAACTCGACCTTCGCCACGCATCGGTTATTAATGTACTTACGGGAGTCGCGAACAACGTGCTGCGCAAGCCTCGGCCCAACAAGCATATCGTTGCCTTCAAGGTGGAACCTGAGCTGGCCGCGTTGCTCGATGCAATGCCCAACAAGAGCGAGTTCATTCGCAACGCGGTCGCCCGCCAGCTCTCGACGGCGTGCCCCCTGTGCCGCGGAACGGGGATCGCTCCTTACATCGGCGTGACCGACGAGCTCACGCGTCTGGTGCAGCAACATCCCCTGTGCCTGTGTGCGGGCTGCGGGGTGAAGGTGCCGCGTCCTTGCCATACGCCCGGACATTGCGACGAAGAGCCCCGCCTTGCGTCGTTCGAGCGCTGGGGAGTCTTCTACTGCGATGTCTGCGCGCCGACGATCGCGTTTTGCGTTGATTGCCACAAACCGCTCGGACGCAGTGGCGCGCGTAAGAAGCTAGTGTGCGATAGTTGCCGCGCCGCATGAGTGTTCGTTCACCTCGTCGATTGCCATGAGAGTCGCGGTCGTTCAGCTCAACTCCCAAGATTCGGTCGCTTTCAATCTCGCGCGTGCGAAGCATTGGGTCGCCCAGGCGGCAGCTGCGGGCGCTCGGCTCGTCGCGCTCCCCGAGAACTTCGCATTCATGGGCGAAGAAGCCGGCAAACGTGAGATCGCCGAGTCGATCGATCGTGCGTTGCCCGGGCCCATCGTGACCGCGCTCAGCGATATGGCGACTGCACACCGCGTTTGGGTGCTGGGCGGCGGCATGGCGGAGAAGAGCCCTGACCCTGCTCGCCCGTACAATACGTCCGTCCTCGTCGACCCGAACGGCGCGATCGTGGCGATCTACCGCAAGGTGCATCTCTTCGATGTATCCCTCCCCGATGGAACGTCCGCGAGCGAGAGCGCCTCATCGACGGCGGGCTCCGATGCGGTCACCGCGGACGTCCTGGGTATGCGCGTCGGCTTCAGCATCTGCTACGACGTTCGATTCCCGGAGCTCTATCGGCGGCTCGTCGACCAAGGTGCGCGCGTCGTGACGGTACCCGCCTCGTTCACGCTGACCACCGGGAAAGATCACTGGCACGCGCTCCTTCGAGCGCGCGCCATCGAGAACCAGGTCTACGTGCTCGCCCCGGCACAGCACGGTAAACATCCGCGCGGCCGCCATACGTACGGCAAATCGCTCGTCGTCGACCCCTGGGGAGAAGTCATCGCGCAGTGCTCTGAAGGTGAGGGGTTCGCGGTCGCCCGCCTCGATTTCGAGTACCAAGACCGCGTGCGGACTGCGTTGCCGTCGCTCCTTCATCGCAAGTGGTAACCCACGTACCCCTCGTCGACGTCGCCGCGCAGGAGGCGATGGTGGCCGACGAGGTGTTCGCCGCGCTCGCGAATGTCGCCCGCGACGGCAAGTTCGTGCTGGGCCCGCGTGTCGAAGCATTCGAGGCCTGGCTCGCCGATGCTTGCGGTACCTCCCACGCGGTTGCCGTCGCGTCAGGAACGGACGCCATCGAGCTCAGTCTGCGCGCGCTTGGCATAGGGGTGGGCGATGCGGTCGTCACACCGGCGTTCTCGTTTATCGCCGCGGCCGAAGCGATCGTCGCGACCGGAGCCCGGCCCGTCTTCTGCGACATCGACGCGGGCACGATGAACGCCACCGCCCGCACGGTCGACGCCGCGATGGTTCGCGCGCGGTTCGCCGGTCTTCGCGTTCGATGCGTCGTTCCTGTGCACCTCTTCGGACTGTGCGCGCCGATCGAAGACTTGGCTGCGATCGCGCGGCGCGACGGACTGGCGCTCGTCGAGGATGCAGCGCAGGCGCTGGGCGCACGCGACCAGATGGGACGATCGGCGGGCGCTACGGGTGACACGGGGTGCTTCAGTTTTTTTCCGACTAAGAGCCTTGGCGCATGGGGAGACGGCGGTGCCGTCGTCACTTCCGATCACCGCGTCGCGACGCGCCTGCGTCGCCTGCGCGCGCACGGTGCGGTTGCCCCGTACGTTCACGCGGAGCTTGGTCGCAACAGTCGGCTCGACGCGATTCAGGCCGCCGTTCTCCTCTCGAAAGTGCCTCATCTTGCCGCGTGGCAACGGATGCGTGAGCGGATAGCAGCGCGTTACGCTCACGATCTCGCGCATTTACCGCTCGAGATGCCCATGGCTGCCGTAGCGCCGTCGGTTCGCGGGTGGAATGCATTCGTGGTCCGAGTGCCGAAGAGGCGGGACGCTCTGGCCGCTTGGCTGCGTGAACGACACATCGAGACACGCGTCTATTATCCGGTGCCGCTGCATCGGCAGGAGTGCTTTCGCGGACTCGATGAGCCTGAGTTGCCATGCGCCGAGGAAGCATGTCGTACGGCGCTGGCGCTTCCGATGTTCCCGACGATGACGGAGCCACAGCAGGACCGGGTGGTGGAGCAGATCACCCGGTTTTTCCAACAGGGGTGAGCGTCGAGGACGTATGCGTGGTCGACGCTGCGCGACTAGAGATGCTCGCGCGCGACGTCCGCCCAGGTCCCGCTCGGCTCGAGCTCGAGGTACTTCCTCCAATGCGGTCGCGCGTGAGAGCGCTCGCCAAGGCGCTCCCAGGCCATCGCCAGGTTGAAGTGAGCATCGGCAAAACGCGGGTCCCCCTCCAGCGCGCGTTCGAAAAATGCCGTGGCTACGCGCGCGTCGCCGCGCTCGAGCATCACGTATCCCAGATTGTAGTGCGCCTCCGGTTGCCGCGGATCGACTTCGATCGCGCGCCGGTACATCGCCTCGGCGCCGATCTCATCGCCACGGCGGAAACGGATGTTGCCGAGGTTCGTGTACGCGATGGCAAGGGAGGGATCGATCTGGATCGCGCGCTGGTAGAGCGCTTCGGCCTGCTCGTACGTCGCCGCATCCTCGTCGAGCGCGCTCGCCTGCACGTACATTTCGTACGCCGTGCGGGCACGCGTCGCGCTCGTCTCGGGGCGCAAGACGCGCACGACGTCATCGCGCAACGATTGCACCTGGAAATCGAGGACCATCTGGCCCGTGAGTGGCTCGAAGCTTCCTTCTTCGACGCGCACGACGACCCGTCGCCCGTCGCCCACGATGCGGAGCTCCTGGAGCGGCCTTGTCACGCGCGGCAACACATGACGAAGCGCGCCGATGGCTCGCGCGACGTCGCGCATTCGAACGCGATGCTCCAGCAATTCGCGGGTCGCGCGAAGCGCGATCAAGTCTTGAAACGTGTACGCGCGGACCTTTCCGCGCTGCCCCGAGGGTGACACGATCTTGGCCCGGTCGAGTGACCGGAGGCGCGCCGCCGAGACTCCAAGCAACTTGCCGACCTCACGTGGCGTGAACAGATCGGTCACAGGCTCGCAGGGTCCCGGCGGCGCCGGTGCCGAAGTCACGGACGCCCCGCCGCCCGAAACAATGGAGCCGGAGACGCGACCGCCCCCGGTGCCGAAGGCGACGTGGATGACGTTTGCGCGTTTCCGCCGCTTGCGCTTGGCCCGGCCGAAGCCGGTCGTTCCGTCCGTCGTGGTGGGCATGTCCGAGGAGGGCTCTTATTGCCCCGCCTTGCGG
>JALYHX010000905.1 GCA_030776305.1 Myxococcota bacterium | reverse complement strand
ATACTGGGAGACGCGATCCCCTGGTGTTCCACGCACCCGCTCTTCGGACCGCTCAGCCTCGCGCTCGCCGAGCGCCCTCTGCGCGTGGTCGTTTGCCCGGCGGAGGCCCATCCGCAGGCGGCAATCGGCGTACGCGCCCTCTACGAGCGAATCGGCTGCGAGGTCATAGAGCAAACGGCCGAAAGCCACGACCGTGTCATGGCTCACACGCACGCGCTCACGTTCTTCGTTGCCAAGGGCATGATCGACGCCGGGGCCGGCATGGAAGTCCCTTTTGCGCCGCCGAGCTTTCAGGCGATTGCACGGACGATCGAGACCGTTCGGTCTGACGCAGGGCACCTCTTTGCGGCGATCTCGCGCGACAATCCGTTCGCGGCGGAGGCTCGAAAGCAGCTCGTCGTGGCGCTCTCGGCGATCGACCAAGCACTGGACGCGTCAGGTGCCGACGGAACCGATCCAGCGGACACGCATCCCGACTCGACCCGAGTCACGATTCCGGATCTCGGGGATCGTTCGCCAGAGCTCAAGCAGGCGCGCGAGCACATCGATGCCGTCGACCGCGACATCGTGCAGCTGCTCGCGCGGCGGTCCCAGCTGTCGACGCGCGCCGCGCGAGCAAAGGCGAAGCTCGGGGCCCCGGTCCTCGACGCGACGCGCGAGGCCGAGGTCATTGGCGCGCGCCGGTCGTGGGCGCATGATCTGAAGCTCGATGGTGACGCCGTTTCGGACGTGTTCCGGGCGATTCTGATCATGTCACGGCGCGCGCAGCGCGAGTAGTCCGCCAACCTGACACCGCAACGCAGGCGGGCTAGCTATTTCCGTGACCATGGGTCGATCCTCGGGAGAGACGCTCATTGGGGTGCGAGCGTCTCCCCGACACCGCCCTACCCTCTCACGGCCCAGCGACCGTACGCATTGCCGAGACGGAGTGGCGCGCGTGTGGGCATCCTCGGGTAGGGTGCAAAGGATACGGATGCTTTCACAAGAACGACCTGAGAATCCCGTCGGCCACCCGAGACGCGTTCTCTTCGGGTTCGCGGCGGTTCTCGTTGCGATGGCTGGGTGCGCCAAGGGCAGCCATGGTTCCAACCCGATCGCCGTCGACGCGACGGACGAATCACTGCCGTCTTCGGTCGTCGACGATGACTCTGCCACTGCCGTCATGGACAGCGCGTCCCCGCCGATCTCGGTCGGTGGTCCCGATGTGCAAGTCGAAGCGCAAGAAGCGAGCGCCTCGGACGGGGGGTGCGATGCGGATGCGTGCGACCAAGTCTTCGTGCCGATCTGCGGTGACGGAATCGTCAACGGGACCGAGCAGTGCGACGACGGCAACACGATGCCCGGCGACGGCTGCAGTGCGTCGTGTCGGCTCGAGCCGGGATTTGCGTGTTCGACACATATGTCCATTCCCAATTCGGTCTGCCATGCGACCAAATGTGGCGACAGTCTGAGGGAGGGGTTCGAGCAGTGCGATGATGGAAATCTCATTCCGTACGATGGCTGCTCTCCGACATGCACGATCGAGCCGAAGTGCAATGGAACCGGCGGGTGCACCGGGGTCTGCGGCGACGGCCTCGTCTTCCCTCCCGAGGAATGCGATGACGGGAACACCATCTCGGGCGATGGCTGCAACGCGACCTGCAAGCTCGAGACGGGGACGGGGTACACGTGCACGACGGTCACGGCTCCCCCCGCCGACACGCTGGTGATTCCCATCCTCTATCGGGACATGCTCTATCACGTGACGACGACCCTCCCTTCGCCGGCGCCAACGGGGGGCGGGCATCCGGATTTCAATTACGACCCTTACAACGTGGGTAAGGTGCTGGGCCTCGTGTTTTCCCCGCTGGCGGCCGATGGAGAGCCAGCGATGAACTCCGTCGGCAACCCGAAGGTACTCACCGACACCACGTCGTTCTGCTGGTGGTATCACGAGAAGGGCTGCGCCGGCGCCAACAGCGTGAACCCGTACGACAAGCTCGTGTATCTCGATGCGGCGGGAAAGCCGACGACGCTCACGCTCGCGCAGACCAGCCCCGGCTCGAACGTTTATTCGTATTCGAATCCGAAATTCTATCCGATCGATGGTCTGGGGTGGAACGCGGGGACCAATCCCCAACTGGGCACCGATTGTGACGGGACGACGGGGCACAACTTCTCGTTCACGAGCGAGCTCCATTACGTCTTCACGTACCAGGCGAGCGTGGCCGCGAGCGCGACACCCACGGTCTTCTCGTTCGTCGGCGACGACGACGTCTGGGCGTTCATCAACAATCTGAACGTCGTCGACCTTGGCGGGATGCACGGTATGCTCCCCGGGAGCTTGACTCTCGACACGACCAATGCCGGGCTGATCGGCCTGACGGACGGCGGGTGGTACTCGATCGATCTGTTCCAGGCCGAGCGGCACACGTGCGCGTCGACCTACGCGCTGACATTGAGCGGATTCGCGCACTCGATCACGCAATGCAAGGTCGTCTGCGGAGACGGAATCGCCGCCGGGGCCGAGCAATGCGACAATGGGGCGAAGAACGTCCCTGCGTCGTCGAACCCCTACGGGCGAGGCACTTGCACCGATACTTGCGTGCTCGCGCCGTATTGCGGCGATGGCATCGTCCAAGCACAGTTCGGCGAGAAGTGCGACACGATGCCCAATTGCGATGCGAATTGTCAGCCGACCAAGGCGATGTGAAGGTCAGCGCGGACTACGCGCCAGCCACGAGGCGCTGGATTCGCTCGACCGCACGCTCGAGGACACCCATTGGCGCCCCGAATGAAAAGCGCACATATCCTTTGAACCGCGAAGCGCGACCCGACCGCCGCTTGCCCGGGTTCACGTCGAAGAACTCACCTGGGACGACGATCAATTTGTGTTCGAGTGCCGCGCGAAAGAAGGTCATCCCGTCACTGCATCCGGGCGGCAGGTGATCGACCGAGCCCCACACGTAGAACGTGCCGTCCGGCGGCCGATCGACGCGCACGCCCAGTCGCTCGAGATGAGACAGGAGATAGTCGCGCTTCACGCGAAAGGCGTTCTGGATCGCCCTCGTTTCGGCCACGACGTGATCTTCTGCAAGGAGCGGGACCGCGGCGCGTTGCAAAGGCCTGCTTCCGCCGCCGTCCAGAAACGATCCCGCGCTCGCGAGTGCCTCGACGATTTTCTTGGGCGCAACGGTCCACGTGACCCGCCACCCGGGATAACGCCAGTTCTTCGTCAACCCGTCGAAAATGACGACCGGGTCGCGGTCGACGTCCTCGACATAGCGCGCCGCGCTCTCCACCGGCAGCCTTCCCAGCGGAGCACGGTAAACGTAGTGCGAATAAAACTCGTCCAGCAAGAGCGCGCAATCGAGCTCGCGTGCGGTCGACACCCAGCGCGCCAACTCTTCGCCTTCGACCAACTTGCCGGTGGGATTGCAAGGATTGCTCATCAGCAGCGCGCCGAGACCGCGACCCAGAATCTCGTGGCGGAGCTCGTCAGCGCCGAAGGCGTAACCGCGACCGCCTTCGAGCAGGATCGGGATGGCCGTGAATGCCTTGAAGATGTCGAGGAGCTCTTCGTACGCAGTGTAGTCCGGCAAGAAGTGTCCGAGGTTGACGTGTCCCAGGCTCGCGGCAGCGCGCGTGAGCGCCGCACGCCCTCCGCCCGAGATACAAACGTTTTCGGCCGTGTACTGCGAGGGCAGACCGCGGCGGTAGAGCGCGTTGTAGAGAGACGCGACGGCTTCGCGCAACTGCAGGACGCCAGGGATGGGCGCATATTCCTGATCGTCGAGAGCGACGTCGACGTGCTTGACGCGCGGCGGCGCGCCGGGAAGGTCTCCGGTATCCGGCTGTCCCTGGCCGAGGTTGCACCATGCGGGATCGCCCGGGGAGAAGCCGCGACGCTGCGCTTCGGTCGTCACGTAGATGACGCCCGTGCGCGGGACAGTGCGAAACGCGCTGTGCTCTTCGGACATTCTGGGTAAGAGGTTACCGTGGCGGTGGGAAAGGTCGACGCAATCATCGTTGGCGGCGGAATCGTCGGCCTCGCCACCGCACTTGCGCTTCTGGCCAACCGTCCGGGTGCGTCCCTAGTTGTCCTCGAGAAAGAAAAGAGCTTGGCCGCGCACCAGACGGGGCGCAACAGCGGCGTCATTCACGCAGGGCTGTACTATAGGCCTGGCTCGCTCAAGGCCAGGACGTGCGTCCGCGGGCGATTGATGCTCGAGAGGTTCTGCGAAGAGCACGGTGTCCGCTACGAACGTTGCGGGAAGGTCGTCGTCGCGACGGGCAACGAACAGTTACCCCGAATCGACGAGCTCGAACGACGAGCGCGGGCGAATGGATTGACTGGTGTCAGACGCATGGAGATCGGCGAGCTGCATGAACGCGAGCCGCACGTGGCCGGCGTGGGTGCGCTTCTTGTCGCCGAGACGGGAATCGTCGACTATTCGGAAGTGGCGCGCGCATACGCCGCCGAGGTCCAGCGACGCGGCGGTGAGATTCGGACCGGTGCACGCGTGAGCGCGATCAAGCTTCGCGACAGACACGTGGTCGCCGCGTCCACCGCCGGCCACGTCGAAGGTCGAGTGCTGGTCGCTTGCGCTGGCCTCGAAAGCGACCGCGTTGCACGGCTGGCGGGGGTCCCCACCGATGTGGCCATCGTTCCTTTCCGCGGTGAGTACTGGATGCTTGCCGCCAAGCGCGCCGGCCTCGTGAAGCATCTGATTTACCCGGTGCCCGACCCCACGTTTCCCTTTCTAGGCGTGCACTTCACGAGGCGAATAGGCGGCGGCATCGAAGCGGGGCCAAACGCGGTTCTCGCCTTCCAGCGCGAGGGGTATGCGCGCAAGAGCTTCGATATCCGCGACACATGGGACATGGTGAGCTGGCCGGGATTCTGGCGGATGGCGCGCAAGCACTGGGCGAGCGGGATGAAGGAACAGGCACGCTCGCTCAGCCGAAGCAGATTCGCACGGGCGTGCGCGGCACTGGTTCCGGAGGTCACGCCCGAGGACCTGACACCGGGAGGTGCCGGTGTTCGTGCTCAGGCGCTGGGACGCGACGGCTCGCTCGTCGATGACTTCGCAATCGTCGAAGGCGAGCGGATGGTGCATGTCATCAACGCACCGTCGCCGGCCGCGACCGCGTCGCTTGCCATCGGCGAGGACATTGCCGCGCGAGCGCTGCGCTGGCTCTGAGCGATATCGCGCGCGCGATCAGCCGTTCGCGCGTTGCCGCGTGAGGAGCGTCGGTCAGCCGCCCGGGCCCGCTTCCACCGGGGCGACAGAGTCGGTCGTCGTTCCGCCATCGACAGCGGCGCCACCGTCGACCATCGGTGCCCCTGCGTCGACCGGAGGAACGTTGCACGTCATGCTGCCGCTCCGACCGGAGTTGCATGTTTCGCCGGCAGGGCAATCGGCACTCGACGCACAGAGGAGCGCCCCCGTCGGACACGCGCCCGCGTTCGGCATCTGACACGTGCCCATGCGTCCCCCTCCGCCGCCACCACCCGAGCAGCACACCAGGCCCGCCGCGCACGGTGTCGGGCCGCTGGCGGCGGTGCACGGAGCAGTGATGCATGTTCTCACGCTACCGCCGCCGCCCATGCACGTCGCTGGCGCGACGCAATCCGCATTCGACGTGCAGGTCGGGTTCCCCGTGCTGCAGCCGCCCGCGGCGCTCATTGCCCGACAGCGAGGGCCGCCGCCACCACCGGCGCAGCAAAGGTTGCCCGCGCTGCAGTCACCGGCGGCGGAGCAAACCTGTGTCGACCCCGCCGGACAAGTCACCTGGCACATGGGGCTGCCGCCACCGCCACGACCCCCTGTCCCGGTGCAACAGACCATCCCGCCAGCGCAACTGGACGAGCCGATACATGGCGGCGTTCGGCAAGTCATCGGACTGCCATTGCCACCCCCGCCGCCGCACATCTGCGCGCCGGGACAGTTGCTGCCACCGTCCGGACCGGCCACGCAAAGCTGCGTGGCGCCAGCGGAACAAGAGCTCATGCACGTCGTCGTGTTGCCCGTCGCGCCGCCGCCACCTCCCTCCGGCACGGCATTCGGGGCAGTGCAACACACCTCGCTACCGGGACACGAGGCTGCGTTGCAGGCCGTGATGTTCGTGGTGCCGGCCGGACAGCGGGTCGGACTCGATACGCATGTGTAGAGATTCGCAGCCCCGCCCCCGCGCCCTGCGTCCGGGTTTGCCGTCGTGCAGCACGTGAGGGTCGGTGCGAAACAGTAGAGACCTGCTCCTCCGCAAGGGATGCCGTTCGGCATCGAAGGTGCGCCGTCGGGATTGCCGACCGCTCCCGCGTCCTCGGTGTTTGAATTCGAGCTCGATCCCCCGCATGCCGCTGCGAGGGCGACACCCACCGAGACCGCAAGGAAAATACGCGCACGATTCATGAGCCGCCTCCATCAAGGGCTCTCCCTGACGGGACGTTAGCGTGCGCACCTCGTGGCGTGCGTCTCACGCCAGTCGCACACCGAATCGATTCTTACGGTTTATTTTCACGACCGGCGAGGCAGGCCCGGCACCCACTGAATTCCCTCGCTCACCGGTGGACCGGGCCTTCCACTCCGACGCGTCGGCGTCCTACAGTCCGTGCGATGGTCACCTCCGTCGACGTCCTCGTCGTGGGCGCCGGCCACAACGGATTGGTGGCAGCTACATTTCTTGCGCGCGCGGGCCTGACGGTGCACGTCGTCGAAGACAAGCCCACCATCGGAGGCGCGTGCAAGACGGAGCGTCCCTTCGCGCGGGCACCCAACCTCGCGGTCTCCACCGGGGCGTACCTCCTCGGATTGATGCCTCCCGAGCTCATCACGAAACTCGGCATCGAGATACCGACCGTTCGCCGTGACCCGCATTATTTCCTGCCGACGACCGGGAAACGACATCTTCTCTTTGGATCGGATCGCGCCTCGACGAAGCGGCAATGTTGCGACTTTTTCTCGGCGCGCGATTGGAATGCGATCGAGGCCCTCGAAAAAGAAATTGGGCAAATCCGGGATGACGTCGCGCCGACTTGGCTGAAGGAACCGCTGACGATCGAAGAGACGGCCGGCGCGCACTTGCGGCCCGCGCTACGCGACGTGTTCATCGATCTTTGCCGCAGGCCAGTCGCTGAATATCTGGCGCGTTTCGACTTCCAGAGCGACCTCCTTCGCGCGATGTATGCCGTGACCGATGGCTTGTCGGGCCTGGACGGCGGCTATGGCTCGAGCGGCAGCGGGATGAACTTTCTCGTTCACAACATGTGTCGCCTCGCCGGTTCGGACGGAACGTTCATGATGGTTCGTGGTGGCATGGGGACGGTCACGTCGCTTATCGGTGGTGCGGCGCTTGCTGCAGGCGCGACGATCGACACCGGGTGCCGCGTGTCTCGAATCGTCGTCGACCGCGGATGCGTTTCGGGGGTAGCGATGGCCGACGGGAGAGAAATTCGCGCTCGTATCGTCGTGTGCAACGCGGACCCATTCCGCATGCGGGACATGGTCGGGGTGTCGTCGCTGCCCGCCGACTTCAACCGACGCATCGACTCTTACCAGCGCAATGGAACGACGATGAAAGTGAATCTGGCGCTGCGCGATCTGCCGCGATTCACGTGTCTCGATGACGACCGCGCTTACGGACCCACGATTCACCTCTTGCCCCAGGAGCAAGATGTCATTGGCTCGCTCGAGCGCGCATTCGCCGAGGCACGGCTGGGGCTCCTTCCGGATCTTCCGATGATCGAGTGGTATGTCCACTCGACGCTCGACCCGACGATGAGCGACGAGCAGGGGCGCCACTGCAGCGCGCTCTTCGTCCAGTGGGTTCCTTACGAGCTGTCGGGCGGCAAGACATGGGCCCACGAGGAGGAGCGCTACGTCCAGCACCTTCTGTCGATTTGCGACCGCTTCGCGCCCGGCACGAGCGAGCTCGTCGTCGACGCGTTCACGCTGACGCCGCCGAAGATCGAGCAGCACTTCGGGATTACGCGTGGCCACATTCATCACGTCGACAATGGGTTCGGCTTCGCAGACCGTCTCCCCTATTCCACCCCCATTGCGGGCCTATACTCTTGCAGCGCAGGGACTCACCCGGCCGGAAGCGTCATCGGCTGCGCGGGGCACAATGCGGCGATGCGCATTCTTGAGGACTCGAGCCAAAACTGATCGCTCTCGTTCGAGGGAGACCAGGCCTATTCGTCGAATCCGAGTACGCGCTGAAGATGGAGCTCGGACAAGATGCGCAGGGCGTCGAGCTTCGCAAGACCGCACCGGTCGACGATCTCTGCGAGCGATGTCCGCTTGTCGACGCGGGACAAGAGAAATCCGGCACGGAAATCGAGCGACAGCGTCAGCAATCCCTGTGTACCCATCACCACGTGGGGGATTCGGTCGAGCGAACCGAGGCGAGCCAGGTAGAGTTTGCGGAGCTCGGACCGAGCCATCTCGGCGCAATCGAGGACGTCACCGTTGAGCGGATGGCAAACGAGCAGGGCCTCTGCGGCGATGAGCGTTCCGGCGTAATCGCCTGCCGCAAGCCGCTCGAGCATTCGATCGGCGAACGCCGCGTCGGCAGCGGCTCGGACCGGATTGATCCGACTGGCACTCTGCGGCAAAGGCGGAGGCTGTGAGGGAGGCGGCGCCGATCCCATCGCCTCCGAGTCGATGAGCTCGCGGTCAGTCGTGCTTGTGACGCTCATGAGGCCTACGAATTCGGTAGCTCAAAGCGATCGTGGAAGCCAGCGTGGCCGTCGACAGTGGAACTCTACGACCGCGCGCGCGCTATTGTGATCGCGTGCCTGTGTATGCGCTAGGACGCGCGCTCGTATTCCCGCCTCCGGAGCACGCCGAAGATGGACTTCTCGCCATGGGTGGTGACCTGTCGCCTGAGAGGCTCCTGCTCGCATACCGGTCGGGGATCTTTCCCTGGTACGAAGAGGGGCTTCCCATTCTGTGGCACTCCCCCGATCCACGCTGCGTGATCGTCGTCGACCGATTGCATGTCGGACGGACGCTCAAGCGAGCCCTGGCCAAACGGACGTACGAGATCCGTTTCGATTGCGCATTCGAGCGAATGATTCGCGAGTGCAAGACAACTCCCCGCGAAGGCCAGGACGGCACCTGGATCACGGACGACATGGAGCACGCGTACATGCGCCTTCACCGCCTGGGCTACGCGCACTCGGTCGAGGCGTGGCAGGGGCAGGAGCTGGTCGGCGGATTGTACGGGGTGTCGCTTGGGCGCATCTTTTTTGGCGAATCGATGTTTTCGCGGCGGCCGAATGCGTCGAAGGTCGCGCTGGTGGCGCTCGCCGAAAAGGTGGCGCGATGGGGATTCGAAGTCATCGACGCCCAGGTGGCGACTCCGCACACGCTGGCCATGGGCGCGGAGGAGTGGCCGCGCGCCAGGTTCCTCGAGGTCTTGCGGGACGAGCTCGATCACCCAACGCGAAAAGGCAATTGGTCAGGCGCGGAGCCGCAACTCGAGCCGGCCTTCCCCGCCATCATCCATTCGCCAGCGTGACGTAGACGATCGGGATCGCAGCACCAAGGAGTACGAACACTGCGCCGCGGCCGAGGAGTCCCTTTCGGCCCGGAATCATGAACATTCCGCTCGTCGCCAGGAAAAGCAACGCCGCAGCGTAGGCATCGGCGAAATACTTCCACGCCTTCTTGCCGCGATTCAAATGCAGCCAGTTCGCAACGCGAATGAAAAATCGTGGCTTTTGCCCCTCGTCGACGACGTGTCCGGTGGCCGTCGTCACGTGAAGCGTTCGGTGCTCGAAGAGCATCTCCAGCTGGTCCCCTTCGCGGTACACCTCTTTGGGCGCGTCGCGGATCCCGAGCTTCTCCCGGACCTGCTTGGACGCGCTCTCGTCATCGTCGGGAAGAGGCGCACCGAGCTCGTGGGTAGCGCTCGAATGGGTGAAGTTCGGATCCCAATCTGCCACGTGATTTACGGCGAGGCCGCTGGCAGCGTAGACGATGGTGAGGCCGACCGCGGAGTAGCCGACGTCGCGGTGGATCGATCGAAGCCATGTGCGAACACGCGCCCTGAATCGACGAGCCGGAGCGACGGCCTCAGCCATACCGTTCCTC
>JALYHX010000904.1 GCA_030776305.1 Myxococcota bacterium | reverse complement strand
GCGGACCCGGAGTGAGCGCTACGTCCGGCGGCGTCGGCGCGGGCTGCGGCTTGCCATCGATGATGATGGCGGCGCCGGGGGGATTGGATTCGATGCGAACCTTGCCGGGGAACGCTTTGAGCTCGTTGACCCGCTTGCGAACCTCATCCCCCTGCGTGGCCATTTTCTCGGGAACGTGCGCGAGAAACTTCTCGTACCAGACGACGGCCTCCATCGGATGGCTCAGCGAGTCTTCGCAGAGGCCGAGATAGCGCTCCGCCTGGGGTGCCGACTTGATCTCGTTCGCGGCCCTGAAGTCGGTCAGTGCACCGGAAAAGTCGCCAGCTTTGAATTTTTTCTCCCCCTCCGCGTAATGCCTCTTGGCTGCGGCGAGGTCGGGCTTTGGCGTGGCGGCTGGTGCGGATGGATTCGCGGCCCTGGCATGGGGCGCGTACGACAGCGCGAGCAAGCCGGCGATGATTCCTGCAAGGATCCTGCACCTGGGTCTGATGGGTCGCTCGTTCAAGACGGGGCCTCCTCCTCGGTTTCGACCGCGCCCTGGCAAGCCGGGGACGTTCCGTCCGCCAAGGGCCGCATGCAGGATACTTGGCTAGGCGAGCCAGCGGAAGATTATGAATGACGGGAGCTTTCCACGAGCTCGACGAGCACCCCACCGGTCGCCCTTGGATGTACGAAGGCTACCTTGTGCCCCCGTGCCCCCAGTCGGGGGGCCGCGTCGATCATCGGGACGCCGAGGGCCTCCAGGAGGGCGATCGCTCGTTCGAGGCCCTCGACCTCGATCGCGACGTGGTGCAGGCCCGGCCCGCGCTTTTCCAAAAAGCGTCCAAGCGCCTCGTTGCCGCGTGGAGTGACGAGCTCGAGACTCGTCTCGCCCATGGGAAGAAACACGGCCTCCGTCTTCTGCGACTCCACCCATTCGCGCCCCGCCGGCCGCAGATCGAAAAGGGTTCGCCAGCGCGCGACCGCATCGTCGATGTCGGGGACGCAGATGGCGACATGATCGATCTTGACGATCTTGAGCATGGCAGGCCTTTTGTCGTAGCAGGCGGCCGGACCATGGCCATCGCAGCGTGTGTCCGCGGCGAACAATGATTCTCGGATATAGTGGGCGCGGCTTCGTGCCTTGCGCACATCCAATGGAGGCCCTCGGATGACTTCGCCCCGCCAATTCGTCGTTTCCGCACAGCTCATCGTGGTCGCCGCTGCGAGCACCGGCTGCGCCTCACTCTCTCCACCTTTCAGCGACATGAAGTCGTCGCAGATGACGGTGTATCGACTTCAAAACTTCGAGCCCCCGCAGCAACCTCAACCGCAAGCGCCAGCCGCGGCCGGAATGCAGCTTCCGCCGCAGATCCAGCAGTGGATCGCGGCCGGAGCGTCGCTTCTACCGCCTGGACTGCTTCCACCCGGTCTCATCCCCGGCACCGCGCCGCCGCCTCCGGCGCCTCCGGACGCTCCTCGCTTTCATGGTTTCCGCATCCTCGAGTGGCAAGCGGTCAACGATGCTGGAGTCAAGGGCGACATCGTCGACACGTTCGGTCACGCGTCGAATTTCACCAATCCACAGTTCAGCTGCATGTACGCGGAGCTCGGCTTCGCCATGGCCCAAACGAGCAACCCGACGCCTGCGGACGTCCTCGTATCGCTCTCGTGCCAGCAAGTGCAGGCGTTCAATTTCACATGGCCTTATGCGCAGACGGGCATCACACCCGACACCGAGAAGAAGATCGCCCAGATCGCGCAGAAGGTTTTCGCGGGCCGCTGAGGCGCACGGGAGAGCGGGCGATGACCGACCGTCCGCTGGCTCCTTATGATCCGAATCCGGTGCTCGCCTGGCTGTATCAGCGTTTCTTCGAGAACATCGAGGTCGACGAATCCTGGGCAAAGGCCGTGCGCGAGGCCGACTCGCGCGGCACGGTCGTGTATCTGCTGCGCAACTTGTCGCTCGTCGATTTCTTGGCGCTCGACTACCTGACCAAGCGCCACCACCTTCCACAGATCCGCTTCGCGAACGATTTTGGCCTGTGGTTGCTCGAGCCCATGAAGCACGGGTGGCTCAACACCCTGCGCCGGCGGACGCCCGACGACGACGCGACCGATCTGGCGCGCGCGGTCTCCGGCGGCGCGAGCGCTGTGCTCTTTCTCAAGCGACCGCCCCATTTTCTCGAAGGAAGGGCGCGCGGCAAGGTCGAGGGCGACCATCTGGTTCGTGCGCTGTTCGACCTTCAGCGGCGCGAAGAGACGCGCATATTGCTCGTTCCCCAGGTGTTTCTCTGGTCACGCAGCCCCGGCACGCGGGGGGGCACCGCCACCGATGCCCTGTTCGGCACGAGCGACTGGCCCGGCAATCTCCGCTCGGTCGCGCAGTTTCTTGCCAACCGGCGGTACGCGACGATGCGCGCGGGGGAGCCCGTGGATCTGCGCGAATTCCTCGCGCGCGAGGAAGATGCCGCGAGCGACGACGTCCTCGTCAGACGCCTGACATACACACTCTTACGACGGCTCGAGCGCGAGCGGCGCGCGATGGTGGGTCCCGCGCGAAAGCCCGCCGAGCGCTTGCGCGAGGAGGTCATCCGAAGCCCGAAGCTTCAGAAGGTCATCGCCGATATGGCGGGCGAAGGGGAAAAAGAACGCGCCGTCATCCGCGAACGCGCGCTCGGCATGCTGAAAGAAATGGAGGCCGAGCTCGACATGGGCGCGATCGCGACGCTCGATCGCGTCTTCGCGCAGGCCGTCTCCCACATGTTTTCGGCGGTCGAGGTCGACGAGGTCGGTATCGAGCGCCTGCGCGAGCATGCAAAAGAGGGCACCCTCGTCCTTCTTCCCTCGCACAAGTCGCACATGGATTTCCTGGCGCTCGCGTGGATTCTGTACCGCCACAAGCTCCCCTTGCCGCTCATTGCGGCGGGCGACAATCTCAATTTCTTTCCGATGGGAGCGATCTTCAGGCGCGCGGGGGCCTTCTTCATACGCCGAAAGTTTGCGGGGGATCGCCTCTACGTCGCCGTCGTGGACGCATACACCCGCCGTTTGATCAAAGACGGATGGCCGCTCGAGTTCTTCCTCGAAGGAGGCCGATCGCGCACCGGCAAGCTCCGACCGCCGAAGCTAGGACTGCTATCCATCGTCGTCGATGCGGCTCTGGGTGTGCCGACGCGCACGATCTGGTTCTGTCCCGTCAGCATCGGTTACGAGCGTTTCGTCGAGGAGAAGGCGCTCGTCCACGAGC
>JALYHX010000903.1 GCA_030776305.1 Myxococcota bacterium | reverse complement strand
AGAATCGTCCGATATCCTCGAAGGCCTTCTTCCGCGCAGCTTCGACTGGCAGAGCGACTTGTCCTGGGTGGGTGGCGCGTCCGATCGGGGCCTCATTCTTTTCGAGGGAACGGGCCAGGGAGCCACTCAAGACGCGCTGCGGCGGGACGGGTATCGCGTGGTGGGCGGCAGCGCTCTGGGCGACCGTCTCGAGCTCGATCGCGCCTTTGGGCAGACGGTCCTTCGGGAGGTCGGCATGCAGACTGCGCCGACCCACGAGTTCGAGAGCTTCGACGATGCGATCGCGTTCGTCGCGCGAACCCGCCGCCGGTACGTGCTCAAGTACAACGGCTCGGGTTTTTCCTCGATGCGCAACTACGTCGGCGTACTGGAGGACGGTTCCGACATGCTCGCGACGCTGCGCATTCAACGCGCACGCTGGCCATGTCAGGAGCCGCCGAGCTTCGTTTTGATGAACCACGTCAGCGGCGTCGAAGTCGGTGTGGGCGCCCTTTTCAACGGCCAGGACTTTCTTTCCCCGCCGAATATCGACTGGGAGCACAAGCGCTTCTTCCCGGGTGACCTCGGCGAGCTCACCGGCGAGATGGGAACCCTCGTGAGCTACTCCGGCGCGAAGCCTCTCTTCGACGCCTCCCTGGCACGCGTGGCCGGCCTCTTTCGCGAAGCGAAGCACGTAGGCTACGTGAACTTGAACATGATCGTGAATGCAGATGGGATTTGGCCTCTCGAGTTCACATGCCGATTTGGCTACCCTGGATTCGCCATCTTGAGCGCTCTTCACGCCGAACCATGGGACGCGATCCTCAACCGCGTCGTCGACGGGGGCACGACGTTCCAGACGCAGGATGGTTTCGCCGTCGGCGTCGTCCTCACCGTGCCACCGTTTCCGTACTTCGAGGGATTCGATCGCCTGTCGAAAGGCGCTGCAATCTGCTTCCATCCCGATCTGACTGACGAGGATCGCGACGCGCTTCACTACGGCGAAGTGCGCATCGAGGCCGGACAGCTGGTCACGGCGGGACAGGTCGGCTACGTGATGGTCGTCACAGGCCGAGGTTCCACGGCCGAAGAGGCACGCTCAGTAGCCTATTCGCGAGCCCGCAAGGTGGTCGTTCCCAACGTCCGCTACAGAACGGACATCGGCGAGAAGTTCGAAAGACACGACCACGCGGAGCTCGTCCGGCTTGGATGGTTGTCATGAGTGCTCCCGACACGTGCGAGTCGGTGTTGTCGCGTTACGCGGCGAGCGAACTGTCGGCTCCGGTCGCGATCATGCAAATGCTGATCTTGTCCGAGGACGCGAACGTCGTCGCCGCTGCCATTCGTGCGCGCGCGTCCGAGTCTCCTCGCACCTTGGAGTTGGCCCGCCTT
Organism: Myxococcota bacterium; assembly: GCA_030776305.1. Lineage (GTDB taxonomy): Bacteria > Myxococcota_A > Polyangia > Polyangiales > Polyangiaceae > Palsa-1150. Next base: position 1,878 of record JALYHX010000903.1, on the reverse strand, counting down.
TTCGATGAAAATGCCGAAGGCTGCGCCCGTATCGCGTCGATGCTCCAAAGCGACATGGATACCCCACCGTTGCGGCCTACCGCGAGGAGTGGCGCCGCGTTCTGCAAGCGGCTCTTCGACTGGTCGGTCCAGCAGTCTGCGGAGGCCAGCGTCGCTCTCTATTCCCTGGGCAGCGCCGAACTGCTACGCACCTTGACCGACGAGATCGTGACCGTCCTCGATGCGTGGGGGGTGTTTGGCCCCGACAAAGTCGTACTGGATCTAGGTTGCGGAATCGGACGAATGGAAGAGGCGCTCGCGCCACGCGTGTCGCACGTTCACGGGATCGATGTCTCGGAAAAGATGATCGACGTGGCAAGGCGGCGCTGCGCATCGACCGACAACGTGAGCCTCTCCATCTGTAACGGGCTCGACCTGGCCCCCTTCGCCGACCACTCCTTCGACCTCGTCCTGGCCGTGGATTCCATGCCGTACATGGTTCAATCGGGCATGGCGCTCGTCGCCCACCATTTTGCCGAGGTCGCGCGCGTTCTTCGACGAGATGGTGATTTCGTCATATTGAATTTCTCGTATCGAGAAGACGTCGCGTCGGACCGAAAAGACATCGCCTTGCTGGCCGACTCGAATGGCTTCGACGTCGTCGTCGATGGAACGTCCCCGTTCGCGCTGTGGGACGGAACCGCCTTTCGTATGAAGAAGCGCGTCGCGGTCCCGCTTGCCGATCATCGGCCCCAAGAGGCCACCAGAACGACTGCCGCGATTCGTTCCACGGCCGCGTACGCAGGCCGGTCGAGTTCCTCTCCGAAGACATCGGGGTCCAGCTCCTCGTAGCGCACATCGGCATTTTCTTTCGTGAGAAGCGGCAGCCACGCACGATGGAACGTGTCTTCACCATCGACGATCGCCGCGCCGGTGTAGAGGATCAGCGTACCCCTTCGGGCGAGCCGTTCCGTTGCTTCGCGAACGATGCGAAGGGCAAGCCCTTCGCCATACAGCCCGCCACCATCGCGGTACGTGCGCGCGAGGTCGTCGCGCATGTACGGGGGGTTGGCGATGACCAGGTCCATGGGGCCGGCCACCTGAGCGAGCACGTCGCTTCGCCTGACTTCCACATTGTGGGTGGCTGCCAGGCGCGCGTTCACCTGTGCATATCGCAGGGCAAGGGGGTTTACGTCGGCGAGGACGACCTCGTCGGCGGCGCTCGCGACGACGATTCCGCCCGCCCCGGTCCCACAACCGATGTCGACCACGCGGGACGACCGCTTCGCGACGCGTTCGACGACCGAGCAGAACCGGTACGTATCTGGACCAAAGAAAACGGAGTCCGTGTCGGCGGTCGGATATGCGGAGTGCACGAAGAGACGGTCCTGGTGCGACGAGAACCGGACCGCGCTTCGAAACCCGGAATCACTCTCCAGGAGAGCGTCGGCTTCGCGCATGCAATCGAGCAGGCCAGCGGGAACGACGCCCGGGTCGAACGGGCGGCTCCAGCCAAAGACGTCCCGGAGCGTACGCGCACGGGCGTTCTCTAGACGTGCGTTTACGCGGCGATGGGTCTCGGGTGTGACGGTGACGAACCGATATCCGGACGCGCTCAAGTGCCGACCGAGCTCAATGAGCGCGTCCATCGAGCCGACCCCGTCCAAGCGCCCTCTGGGATCATCAAAGTCATACGCCCATGCGAGAGTCAAGAGCAGGAGAGACCGAAGCCGTCGGTGGCGCGCCCGGGGCCAAGGACGGCACCGACGGGACGATCGACCTCCGTCTCGCGGCCTCACGGCGCCCCCCGAATGGCGATTTCGCGCAGTGCGCCATGAGATGCAATGCCGCCCGGGCTGCGTCCCCTCCTTGGGTCGAGTAAAGAAGTAGGTGAGGAAG
>JALYHX010000902.1 GCA_030776305.1 Myxococcota bacterium | reverse complement strand
CCCGAGACCTAGGTGAATTCATCGCCCGCTACGCGCGAAAACCCAGAGGGTGCGACGGAAACGTCGAGCGCCAGGCCCGCGCCGTGAAAAACTTGCTCGTCCGTTGCGACGCGTTGGAGCTCGGTCGCTACGTGCCGGCGCGATCGGCGCAGTTGGCCTACCTCGATCCGCCTTTCGGGGTGGGCACTTCGTTCGGCGCGCGACGACGTTCCGGCGGCGCGCGGGCCGAAGGGCCCGTTGCATACGAGGACCGCTGGTCGTCGATCGAGACGTATCTCGCGTGGCTGGAGGCACGCGTGGTGGTGGTGCGGGATTGTCTTGCTGCTGACGGCACGATGTGGCTCCACATGGACCACCGCGCGGTGCACGAAGCGAAAGTCGTTTGCGACCGGGTCTTTGGGCGGGGGGCGTTCATGGGTGAAGTGATTTGGGCGACAGGTAACGGCACGCGGGGCGCACGCCGGGGGCCTGGCGTCACCCATCAGACGCTCCTTCTGTACGCCGCCGGGCGCGATTTCGTTTGGAACGCGCGCGATCCGTGCTTGCGAGAACCATTCGCGGCTACGAGTCTCGCCATGCATTTTGGGCAAACTGACGAGCATGGACGTCGCTACCGTGAGCGAACGATCGGCGGCCGCACGTACCGCTATTATGCCGACGACGGACGCGCGCGAAGCAGCGTCTGGTCCGATTGTCCCGCCATGATTGCAAATACACCTCTGCGCGCAGAGGCGACCGGGTACCCGACGCAAAAGCCGCTCAAGTTGCTCGGCCGGATCGTCCTCGCTTCGAGCCGCGAGGGCGGCCTCGTCGTCGACCCGTTTTGCGGGTCGGGCACCACGTTGGTCGCGGCGGCAAAGCGCAGGCGGTCCTTCGTTGGGTGCGACACGGGTGAGCTGGCGATAAACGCAACGGGACGTCGCCTAGATGCAGAGGGCATCCCCTATCAGCTGCGCGTAGAATCTGCGGCATGCTCGCGCCCGAGGAAGCAAACCTCTATCCGCTGTTCTTGAAGCTTGAGGGCCGGTCCGTTCTCGTCGTGGGCGCCGGCGCAGTCGCGGAACGCAAAATCACATCCCTCCTCGCGGCCGGCGCGTGCGTCCGGGTCGTGGCGCCCCATGCGACCGAAGCCATCGGGAAGTTGTCGCGCGAAGGTGCACTCGACTGGCACGCTCGCGCGTTCGAAGACGCCGACGCCGACGGCGCGTGGCTGGTAATTGCAGCGACCTCGAGCCCGGACGCCCAGCTGCGAGCGGCAGCGGCAGCGACAGCGCGGCGCGCCTTCGTCGTCGCCGTGGACGATCCCGCGAACGCGAGCGCGTACTCCGGCGCGGTCGTCGAGCGTCCCCCTTTCACGATCGCGATCTCGTCGTCAGGAGCGACGCCAGCGTTGACGCGCCTGGTGCGCGAAGTGATCGAGCAATTCCTTCCGAGCAAGGAGTGGATCGAGCACGCGAAGCGGCTACGCGCCAAGTGGCAAGCCGAAGGAACACCGACCGGGAATCGCTTTGCGGAGCTCGTGAGGTCGCTGAAGGATCACCGGCTGTAGCATCCTACGGCGTACAACAGTAGGTCATGACCCCCGCTGGGGTGGCGGATCCAACGGGTGCGCCCGCGTCGGGGGCACAGGCTCCGCCTGAAGCGGTGACCGTGAGTTGCAGGTCGGCCGGCTGCTGGACAGGTTGACACCGCCCTGCGAGGTAGGTCGTTTGGCGCGTGGTGCACCCTCCGTCCGACGACGTGAACTGATCGATACTGTTCGTGCAGGATGCACCCGTGACCGGTCCGCAGGAGCAGCCAGGGCACCCGCGGCTGTCGTCGACACGGGCGTAATAGACGGATCTCGTCGTATAGCCCGACAACGGGCAGGCAACGTCTCCCGATTGCGCAATGCATACGGCTCGCTGGAAGGGAGTCGTCGACACCGGGGCGCAGACAGTGCCTGCCGCGCAATCTGCCTGCGTCAGAGCAATCGATGACCCGCAGGCACGGGCGTTCGTCGCCCACGTGAACCTCGCCACGGCGACTGTCCTGAGCGGCATGCAGTTTCCCGGTGACACGGTCGAGGTGGGCAATGTCATCGTGTTGCCGAGCAATGCTCCGCAGGACCGCGTGACGTCAACCGGGGTGCATGCCCCCGGAATCAAGCTGGCGCTCCCGCAGGGCAACGCTCCGAGGGTCGCGCATGTTGCTGACGAGCCATAAAAGCTGACCGCCGGGGACGAACATTGTACTCCCTGGGGTGGGCCACATGCGCACGTGCACACTGCAGCCGGCGCAGTGAGTCCGGCGTAGCCGTCCAGGGCGGGGCCGTAGAAATTCGGCCCGCAAGCCGGGAGAGGTGGGGACCCAGCGTAAAGTGCAAAGGGGCCCATCCACCCGACCGGCACAGCCGGAGCGCATGCGAATCGCCCGCCACAGTGAGCCAGCGGCTCGTCCGCAGTGTCGGACTGGCCGAGAACATCGAGAAGCAAAGGAGCGTCGCGGTTTGTGGCATCTCGAGAACCAAATGCGTCGGCGACGCTGGCGTCGAACCGGGCGTTTGCAACGTCCTCGGTTGCGTCCCGAGAGCCGACGTCGGAGGAAGCTTCACTCTCCGCATCGCTTACCGCCGCGGCGTCCAGCGCGGATCCAAGTGTAAAAGGCTCCCCGGCACACGCCGGTACAAGTGCGGCAGCCCAACCGCCGAAGCACGAGGCGACCAGCCAACGCATCCCGACAAGAATAGCGGTATTTGCGCTCCCTGTGTCGCGGGGCGGCAGCGAATGAGCCTTACCCGGCTTGCAGACGGCCCTTCGCAGCGCGACCCGTCGCAGGAGAAGCCGGGCTTACGACACGGCGGGCGACCACGTCGCCGACAATCAGGAGCGCAGGGGCCTCCAATCCCGCATCGCACGCGCGTGCGGAGACGTCGCCCAGTGTTCCAATGACGACTCGCTCATCGGGAAGCGTCGCGCGAGAGATCACTGCCGCTGGTGTTTCCGGCCTACGTCCCCCGGCAATCAGGGCGCGACATGTCGCATCGATTCGGGCCAGCCCCATGTAAAAGACGACCGTCCCTTCACGCGGCACGCCGCCGAAATCGGTTTCATCGTCTCGCGCAGCATGTGCGGTCGCCAGGGTCACCCCCGACGCGCAATCGCGATGAGTCAAGGGAATGCCAACGCGCGCGGCGGCGCCCAGTGCGGCCGAGATGCCAGGCACGACTTCGAACGGAATCCGGTCGGCCACGAGC
>JALYHX010000901.1 GCA_030776305.1 Myxococcota bacterium | reverse complement strand
GGTGACCACGGACCCCGACGGCGCGACGGTCAAGGAGAACGGTGTCGAGGTGTGCAGCGGCACGCCCTGCGACATCCTTTATCAGGGCGACGATGCAGATTCGGCCCGCGAGCACAAGCTGACACTTGCGCGGCAAGGATATCGTATCGAGGTGCGAAGTCTGAAGACCGGCGACTCCCGCGTCAACGTCAAGTTGACCGCCGTGGCGCGCCCTACGGTGCCACCGCCGATCAAACTCGATGCTCCGGCGATACCCACGGGGTACAAGACCGATATTCCTTATTGAGCGTCGATGGTCGGCCGGCTGGAGCCCCAGGCGAAAAAGCCCGTGAAGACGCGGACCTCGTGGCCGTCGCGACGCGGACGATCGAGAGTATTCGTTCGTAACCCGCGTGCGATACCAAAATGAGCTGGTAATAGGAATCTCGGAGAGAAATGACCGATGTGGAGATGGTTGCCGGCGCGCGTTTCGACCTTCGTTTGTTTCGTGGTCCTCGCCGTGACGACGATTGGGTGCAACGCCATTCTCGGCAACGGGGAGCACGATTACCTCGCCCAAGGTCCGGACGGGACTGCGGACGAAACCGCGACGTCCGAGGGCAGCGTGGATGCGTCCTCCGCAATGGACGCGACGTTCGAGGGAATGCGGGTCCCCGGCGCCGACGCAAACACGGACGGTCTGGTGGCGTACACGGATCGTTCGGCGCAGGACGGTGGCGACGCGACCGTTGAAACTGGCATGGACACCGGCACGGATGCACCGATCGTGGTGGATGGGCCGGCGGGGCCGGACGGCCCAATGCTGCTCTCGCAGGGCGCAACGTGCACGACGAGCGCGCAGTGCGCAACCGGACTCTCATGCGCCGACGGAGTGTGCTGCGACAAGCCCTGCAACGGCAGTTGTCAGCAATGCAACCTCGCAATGCTGAAAGGAACTTGTTCGAACGTGCCTCAGGGTCAGGTCGCCCCGGCCCCGCACGTAGCTTGCGTTGCCAGTGCCGCCTCGACGTGCAAGACCGATGGCAAGTGCGACGGAAATGGCCAGTGCCAGCTTTGGTCGAACGGCACGAGCTGCGGCGCTGGCTCTTGTGACAACACCACCAATATCGTGGTGACAGGATTCGCTTGCGACGGGGTAGGTGCGTGCAAGGCGACCAAGTCCGTCCCCTGCAGTCCGTTCAAGTGCCAGACGAGCGGCGCCTCGTGCGCCACGACATGCACGACGAGCGCGGATTGTGTCGGCCAGCCGTGCGTGGGCTCGACGTGCGGGACAGTCGCGAATGGCAGCCGGTGCACCGCGCCATCGCAATGCACAACGGGCATTTGCACCGACGGCTACTGCTGCGACCTCGCGTGCGCGGGATCTTGCCAGGCGTGCGATGTCGCAGGGCAGGAGGGAACGTGCACGACGATTCCTATCGGCGCTCCGCATGGAGCTCGTTCCTGTGCCGGCACGGGTTCATGCAAAGGCGGTTGCAGCGGTGCGAGCGCGGCCTGCAACTATCCTCCGGGGAGCGTGACCTGCTCGGCCGAGACGTGCACGGGCGGCGTGCAGACGCTCGCGGCTTCTTGCAATGGCGCGGGGGCCTGCGGCACGCCGGTCACGGCCTCCTGCAACGGCGGGTTCGCTTGCAACGGATCGGCTTGCTACACGACGTGCGTCGGTGATCCCGAGTGCGCCTCGGCGAGGCCGTACTGCAGCGTCGCGACCGGGACTTGCCAGTCCAGCGCACCGCAGGGACATGCGTGCACCGGTACTGGCCAGTGCGCGACGGGATTCTGTGTGAACGGAGTCTGCTGCGGGACGTCGTCGTGCTCGGTCGGGGACGCGTGCCACGCGGCATCCACGTGCGCCGCGGGCACCGGGATCTGCTCGACCCCCGCCGTCAAAACGGGCTCGACGTGCGACGATGGCAACGTCTGCACGCAGAATGACGTTTGCCAGAGCAACGGAACGTGCGTCGGGTCGGCGGTGACGTGCACGGCAAAGGACAGCTGCCATCTTCCCGGTACGTGCAGTCCCGGCGCCGGATGCTCGAATCCGGCAAAGCCTCCCGTGCACGGCTCGATGCCCTTTTCGTACAAGGGAACGGGCTCGGATACCTGGGTCGTTCCGGCGTGCGTGACATCGATCACCGTGGATGCCGCTGGAGCCTCTGGAGGCCTCGGCGAAATCACGGATCAAGCCAACACGGTCGCGCCTGGAGGTCTCGGGGGCTATGTCCAGGCCACGCTCGCCGTGACCCCCGGAGATTCCCTGGTCATCACGATTGGAGGGCGCGGCGCCGATGACCTGAGCAGCGGTGGGCCCGCTCCCCGGGGTTCGCTCAATCCGAGTGGGTTCAATGGTGGAGGCCACACGACGACGGGCGGAGACGGCGGTGGATTCAGCGACATCCGGCTGAGGGGCACTCCGCTCTTCGTAGCCGGCGGCGGCGGCGGCGGGTCATTCGTCAACGGCGCGGGTGGGGCCGGCGGCTGGATGAGCGGTGGCAACGGGGTTTGTGGATGTTGCAACGCAGGGACGTGCGGGGCGAACGATCCGGCTGCAGGTGTGGGCGGAAGCCAAAGCGTGGGCGGGAGGGCCGGCTCGACGTCAACGAGCAACATACCTCCGGCGGATGCGAGTGGCAGTTTTTTGACGGGCGGAAACGGCGGGGAGTGTTTCACGGGCACTCCCGTGTCC
>JALYHX010000900.1 GCA_030776305.1 Myxococcota bacterium | reverse complement strand
GCCCTATGGGCACCTAGCGTCCTGGGTGCCGCCGTCGGGCAGATTTCCGTTCACCACTATGGGTGTTCCCTTGAGAAACGTCGCGAGGAAGCACTCGTACTCGCGCTTCGGCGGGTCGGTCTGGAAGACGATCTCGTGCCCGTCGGTGATGCCGTCTTCCGGATGCTGCACGAGCACTGACGTCACCTGACTGCTGCCTCCGGCATTCGCAGACGCCGGCAGCGTGATGGCCCGGCGACCAGCGAAGGAAAGAACAGCCGATAAGGGCGTCAGGTTCGCGAGCTCCATCGACCTGCTATCCAGCTCGTCGCCCGCCAGGTCCAACCCGAGAGACAAGCTCATCGCGTTGGCGATCGGCGGCATTATGTAATGGTCGACGATGCCCTGCTCCATCAGGATGTGTCGCGCCGACTCCCCCTTTGCCGGCTCCTGGACAATGCCGCGCGTGTAGACGAGGGGATCCGACGCCTCCGTCGCCCATTGAAAAAGCGTTACAATCGGATCGCCTTCAACGAGGATCCGCTGCGTCCGGGTGTAGCCGAGCAGAGTCTCGAACGTCGGTCGGAACGGAATGGGCTTCAATTTGTAGATGATATTTGCGATCGAGCTTGCCCCCGCCCCGCTGAGGATGGCCGCCCGGTAAGCGGGCTCGAACGCCATGGCCAGAGGCGCAATGGTCGAACCCAGCGAATGTGCCATTAGCGCCAACTTTGTGGTGTCGAGCACGACCGGCCCACCCGTCACGCCGGGGCAGGTGCTGGCGTCGAGCACTAAGCCGGGGAGCGCGTGCGCCAGAAGGATAAGCTCAGCCCCCGATTGGCGGATGTTGTCGCGCTCCGCCACCGGGTTGAAGATGTTGAAGATGAGAGAATCCTCGTCACCGCCCGTTGGGTTGCGGCTCCCCCCGAGCGGCCCCTCGACGCTGACGCCTGCGATCCCTTGGCGGGCGAAGTAAAGCGCGGGACCCATCCCGGGCTCGATCGCCGGGCCGGTCGCCGTTGCTTGCACGCCCCGATCGATCAGGGGGCGATCGCCACCGCCCCCGGCCCGCACGAATACCGTGACGGGAAAGCCGCTCACGGGCATCGCCGCCCGCGGTACGGTGACGACGATCCGAGCCGACTCGGTCCGCTGCACCACAGGCTTGCCCATCGCGTCGAAGGCCCACCGACCGCCAGTCGTCGCGTAGGGAGGAGTTCCGACCTGGTACTCCGGCATGTCAAGGGTGCTCTGGTAAACGCAGTACGTGGGGAACGTGTCCGTCAGCGCAAACGGCGCACTGGGCAAAGGGGCTGGACGCGAGAGCATGTCGTTTTTAACCAGCGCCAAGCCGGCCATGGGCGCGTCGGTCGTAAACGCCGCCAGACCGGCGACGTTGGACAAGGCGATGTTTGCCTTGCCGAGCGCGCCGATCGCTCGCGTGTACGCCAAGTAGCCCGCGTCGTTCATCCCTGCCGGGCGCTTGCCTGCCTGAAGCTCCCCCATCCCGGCTGAGACGCCGAGTGCTGCGCCTGTTGCGTCGCGCAGCGTCGTCAGCACCACCGCGGCGTAGAGCGTGTGCGGTCGAAGCGCGATGCCCTGCAGCGGAACGATCGACAAGAGATTCGGCCCACCGAAGGACCGCCGTCGGTCGCGAAGGTCACATCGACGGGGTACCTCTTGAGAAAATCGGGGGCCGTGTCGTCGGTGCTCATGAGAAACACGGGCGATCCATCGACGATGCTCGCGGCAAGGCTCGGCATCCCCGAAGGGTCCAGCGCGCCCGTCAGCGTGAAAAAGGCCCCGCCGGTGAGCGAGAAGCCCCGCGCGTCGCTCGCCAAGAGCGTGACCGCGCCGGTGACGATGGAAATCAGATTCGGGTTGGGGACGCCACTGAGGTCGATGGTCCCATCGGGACGGAGCAGGTCGTCGCTCGGGAAAGGCGCGGCGAGCCAGCCAGCGACGCGAGCGAAATCCATGTTCACTTTGGTCGCTGCCGTCTGCGGGCCTCCGTCTCCGGAATCGACGAGACCTGTGTCCGGGCCTCCCTCATCGTGAACCCCCGCATCCGCTGTCGGGGTCCCCGCGTTGCCTTTGCACCCCAGAGCAAACGCGAACGTTACAAGCAGAAACACGCAAGGAACGCGACGGCTGGCCATGTTTTGAATTGGGTGTAACAGCGACAGCTTGATCAGCTCCTTACGCGACTTTTTTCTTGGCGTCCACGGTGACCACCGTGGCTTGAATGGCAGCGATGACCGCACGGACGCATTTGGTTGCCCCTATGCAGTGTGGAGAACCGATAGCGTGGCATTGTCCTTACCAACAGGGCGCAACGGGCCCGGCTGGCGCATCGCTTGACCGACCAACCCCATTTGGAAGCCCTACACGCTCAAACAGGGAGGGGCGATTCTCATTCAGGC
>JALYHX010000899.1 GCA_030776305.1 Myxococcota bacterium | reverse complement strand
CCGAGACATCGGACGTTCGCGCGCTGATGCTCGATCCGACGTGGCGCGTCGCCGGAGTGATCGACGCAGAGCGCCTGGCTTCCCAGAAGAGACTCGTGGGCACGCTCGCCTTCAAGCTGTTCAAGGAGCGGCGCATCGCCTACTGCTTCACCTTCGATGGCGACGAAGGCCGCTCCTACCAATTGATCGGACAAGAGGAATGGAGCGGCATTTCGCCAATCGACTCGCTGACGCTCTTGCAAGCGAGCATCTGCGACGACAGGCGTGAAGAGATCGCGCGAGCGACGCTCCGCTTCGACCTTCGTTCGGACTGGGCGCGGTGGCTGAAGAGCTTTCGCTTGCGGTGGGGATAGGGCGAGTCGAGGTCGAGAACATCGCTCTTGTGCAACGAGATACAAGATATGACCCCTCCGTCCATGGACCGCCTCGACCCCACCACCTCTCTTCTCCTCGTCGTCGACGTTCAAGAGCGCCTCGTGGCCGCAATGCCGCCGACCACCATCGACCGTCTGATCGCAAATGCAGTCATCCTCCTCGAGACGGCTCGACTCCTCGGCATTCAGGTGATTGCGAGCGAGCAATACCCGAAGGGTCTCGGAGCCACGGTAGCGCCCATCCGGGAGAAGCTACGGGCGCTCGGCGTCACGCCGGTCGACAAGCTTTCGTTCGACGCTTCCGGCGAGCCGCGGATCGCGCGGGCGGTGGCGGAGCGCGGTCCGCGCGCCGTCGTTCTCCTCGGGGTCGAAGCGCACGTCTGCGTCTTTCAAACCGCGCGCGAGCTCGCGAAGCGCGGGAGTGACGTGCGCGTCGTGGCTGACGCCGTGGCTTCACGGTGTGACGAAAACCGCACATTGGGACTGGCCCTCTGCGAGCGTGCGGGCGCGATTGCGATGCCCACCGAAGCGGTCGCATTCGACTGGCTCGCAAAAGCTGGAACCGAGGAATTCCGCGCCGTTTCGAAGCTCGTTCGGTGACGACTTCCCTCGAGTTCATGGGCGGCTCGCTCGGCCGGGCATGGGTCGCGGCGCCGCATGGGACGGTTCGCCGGCTACGACGCAATCAAGATTGGTGGAGCGGGGCCACTGCCTTTTTGGGCGAACGAAAGAGTGCTTTGACATCCTGTCCATTTATATGACAAGTTGTCGATGTGGTAACAATCGCACCAACGTTCCCGTCGACCCCGACCCCAACCCCGACGACATCGACCTCAACTCCCGATCCCTCCCCCGACGCGATCACCGTACTCGTGGTCGACGATGAGCGGTCGAACGTCGAATCACTCGAGAAGATCTTCTTTCGCGAGGGAATTCGCGTCCTGTCGGCGCCCGATGCGAAACGCGCGCTCGAGCTCGTTCGAACGCACCGAGTGCACGTCGTCCTGACGGACCTGATGATGCCGGGGACGACGGGGCTCGAGCTCCTCCGCGCGATCAAGCAGGTCTCGCCGGATGTTGAGGTCGTCCTCATGACCGCGTATGGCTCGGTCGAAGCCGCGGTCAGCGCCATGCGTGACGGCGCCTACGACTTCGTCGAGAAACCGCTCAAGCGCGCGTCGATTGTCAAGAGCGTGCGGAAGGCGGCCGAGCGGCAGAAGCTTGTTGCCGAGAACAAGTCGCTCAAGGACGAAATCAAGCGCCTCGCCCATCGCGAGATCGTCGGCAGCTCTCCGGCGCTACGGCGCGTCGTCGACGTGGCCACGCAGGCTGCGCCCAGCCTCGCCACGGTACTCATCCTGGGCGAAAGCGGGACGGGCAAGGAACTCCTCGCGCGATCCATCCACGAACGATCGGGGCGCGCGCGCGCGCCGTTCATCGCCGTGAACTGCGCCGCGATTCCGGAGACCATCCTCGAGAGCGAACTCTTTGGCCACGAACGCGGCGCGTTCACCGGGGCCACCGGGAAGAGGGATGGGCGGTTTGCCAAAGCCGCGGGCGGTACGCTGTTTCTCGACGAGATAGGCGAGTTGTCGCCGAGCGTTCAAGTTAAGCTCCTCCGCGTGTTGCAGGAGGGGGAGTACGAGCCCGTCGGGGGCAACACCCAGAAAGCGGACGTGCGCATCGTTGCGGCCACCAACCGCGACCTCGTGGCCGAAGTTGCCGCAGGGCGCTTCCGGGAAGACCTTTACTATAGGCTCAACGTCATCGCTATCACCGCGCCGCCGCTCCGGGTACGGCGCGAGGACATTCCCCTCCTGGTCGATCATTTCCTGGGGCTCTATTGCGCCAAAAATGGCCACCAGCGTCTGCATCCGACCCGCGGCGCGCTCGAGCGGATGATGGACTACGCGTGGCCGGGGAACGTACGCGAGCTCGAGAACGTCATCGAGCGTGCCGTCGTCCTTTCGCGGAGCGACGCGCTTGGCGAGAATGATCTGCCTGATCACATCGCGACGGCGGCTCCGAGCGCCTCGACGCAGCTCATGTTCGAGGTCGGCACGACGCTCGACGAGATCGAGCTGCGCGTCATTCGCGAAACGTTGAGGCACACCAAAGGCGACAAGTCGGTGGCCGCCCAGCTGCTTGGCATCTCGACGCGCACCATTTACCGCAAGCTCGACGGTGTCGCGGACTGAAGGTGCGTTGACAGTTTGTCGCGCGGTTCGCGCTGGGTGATGACCCACCGCCAAGGTGTCGCGCGGAGGGGCGGGCGTTTGCGGGAAACGTTGTAGAGTTTCACCTGTTTTCGCGGTGGCACATGCCTCGCACTCATGCCGCCACCCGCGACTCCGCGCTCGTCCCCATGGCCATCGACAAGCTGCTCAAGCGCCATTTTTGGGCAGTGATTCTTGCGCTGCTCGCCATCGCCGCGCTGCTCGATGCCCAGGGGATCATGCAGGTCGTTGCCTCCGGCTTGGCTCCGGACGAAAGACAGCTCGCGACGCCGCCGCTGATGGCGCGCGTCTCGCTGAATCCTGGTGCTCCGAGCCCCCACGCCACGAGCGCGGAGGCGATCCTCGCGCGCAATCCGTTCGATTCGGTGACCGGCCCGCTCAATCTGCCGCCCCCCGTCGACAGCGCCGAGGAACCTCCGGCTCCGGATCTCACCGATCCGTTCAACGCTCCGGAATGCGACGGCGTCCGTGTTCTCGTCATCACCGCGTCGGCGGACCCCGATTGGTCCTTCGCCGCTCTCGAGACGCAGCAAGAGAAGGGCAAGAGCTATTTGAGGCGCCGAGGAGGCGACATCGGCGGAAAGACGGTGACGTTCGTCGGCTGGGATCGTGTTTGGCTCACCACCGGGAACCAGCTGTGTCAGGCCCAGATGTTCAAGCCGCCTGGGGGGCCAGACGCGACCGCCACGCCGACGCCTTTGCCCGCACCGCCGGTCGCCGCTGGCGGGGCGACCTCGGTCGGCGACGACATCAAGAAGGGGATCCAGCGGGTCACGGCTACCGAATTCAACGTCGACCGTGGTGTCGTCGACAAGATCCTCGAGAACCAGGCGGAGCTCATGCGCCAAGCCCGAATCGTGCCCGAGCAGGAGAACGGCAAGGTCGTCGGTATTCGGCTTTTTGGGGTCCGTCCCGACACGCTCCTTGGCGCGTTGGGGATGGAAAACGGCGACCGTCTGGAGAAGATCAACGGCTTCGACATGACCAGCCCCGAGAAGGCGCTGGAGGCTTACGCGCGTCTGAGGACCGCCGACCACTTGACCGTCTCGGTC
>JALYHX010000898.1 GCA_030776305.1 Myxococcota bacterium | reverse complement strand
GTCTAGGATCGCTCGTGCGTGACTCTGCACTCGATGCAGTCGCACGCGACCATGCAGCTCGAATGGCGCGCGCCCAGGATCTTGCGCACGAGTTGGGGGACGGCAATCCTTTGGAACGGCTGCGTGCCGCTGGTGTGGACGCGCGCTACGCCGGGGAGAATGCGGCCCACGCGTCGACCCTTGCGCTCGCGCACCGGTCGATTTGGGCCAGCCCCTCGCATCGCGCAAACTTACTGCATCGCGGGTTCGATCGCATCGGTGTTGCGGTGGTTCGCGACGATCGCGGCGACGCTTGGGTGGTAGAGACGCTCGCCTCGGACTGAATACGCGCGCGTGAGCTCAGTCCGCTGACGGCGGTTCGATCTTCTGCGCCTTGGGGGGCGGTCCGCCCATGTCTTCCTGGGTAATCTTGAATTCGACCCGGCGGTTTGCGGCGCGGCCCTCTTCGGTGTCGTTGGTCTGGAGTGGACGCGTCAACCCATAGCCTTCGCTCTCGAGTCGACCTGATTCGATGCCGTGCTCGACGAGCCACGTCCGCACGCTCGCCGCGCGCCGCTTCGACAAATCGAGATTGTAGTCGGCACCTCCACGATTGTCGGTATGTCCCTCGATGCGCATCCGCTTGATGGTCGGGTTGGCTTTCAACAGCTGCACGATCTCGAGCAGCATCGGGAAGCTGTCCGGCAGGATGGTGGCCGAGCCCGTCTGGAAGTGTACTTGCTGGAGCACTCGCACCTGGCCGCCTTCGAGGTGAATGAACCTCGGGCAACCGTTTTTCTTCGGATCTGGATCGGGTTGACCAGGCTCCTTCGGGCATGCGTCCGTGACGTCCGGAATCCCGTCGCTATCCGCGTCGTCTTCCGGGCACCCGTCGAGGTCGTCGATTCCGTCCTTGTCTTCGGGCTCGTCCGGGCACTTGTCGTACTGGTCGGGGATCCCGTCGCCATCTCGGTCACTTGGAGCCGGGCAGCCGTCCATGGGGTCGGGATCCTTGTGGTCCTCCGGTTCGGTCGGGCACGCGTCGACGTCGTCCGGAATGCCGTCGCCGTCCGTGTCCTTGTTGGATTGCGAGACGCGAATGTGCCCCCGAAGCCGCGCCTCCGGCGATGGCGCATTGGTGTCCTCGATCGGCGCGTACCAGCCGATGAGAGCAACGATGCGAAAATCGGGCGCCCCGTAGCCGTCGAGAATTCGCGAGCCGGCGCCGACGCCCACGTGCCAGCGGTTGCCGAAGATCGAGACCCTGTTGATCCGCCCCTCGATGTTCCATTCGACCGGAGTGTTCTGCCGGGTAAACCCGGTATTGCCGACGATGTCGTCGCTCTTGATGCCTGTCTGACCGAAGATCGTCGCCCCGACACGATACTTGTCGCTCGCCAGCGGCAGCAGTGCGCCGATCGCAAGTCGCCATTCGTCCGAGACACCAAGGCCTTGTCGGGTGCCGGTGTACTGACCGCCCGGGTTGTTGATCGAATTCTCCGGGCGAAATACCGGCCCGGTATTCACGACGAACGTCAAGGGGACGCTCCAGCGCGTCGCCCACTCGCCCGTCAAGAGCAGCATCACGGACGCTCCGCCGTCACCTCCGAAATTCGAAGCCGATCCGGCGCCGGTCGGCACCCAGACGTGCGCCTGAGCTCCCAGCGCCGACCTACCTTCTTCGTTCCGCCAAAACACCCATCGAAGATCGAGTCGCGTGTCTCCAGCAGCGGGTCCATTCGTCGAGTACGTCGTCGCACTCTGACTGCCGTTCGCAAACGTGGCGTTCGGTTGGTTGCCCGTTTCGATCCACGCGGAAGGAAACGTCGCACCCAACGTGAGACGATTGAGGATCTCGACGCCGGCGGAGAGGTACGTCGAGAACTGCGACGTGATGACGTTTCCCGGCGAGACGCGCAGCGTGCTGCGGTCGCTGATGATATTGCTCATCCGAAGGGGATCGACGGCAAGGCCGATCCCGAGCTGCGCATAAAAGATCGGCTCGGGGCGCGTGACAGGGCGAAAGAGGACGAGTCCGTCGTCCGGGGCGCCAGGCACTTCGAGGCGATCGAGGTGAAAAGTGTGCTGCTGCGCTCCGGCCGCGTCCGGGATTAGCAGCACGCTTCCGCAAGCGATCGCGGAGGCGGCCGTCCGCAGCATGACGGGCCCCCATGCGCGCG
>JALYHX010000897.1 GCA_030776305.1 Myxococcota bacterium | reverse complement strand
GTGCCGCACAAGCAAAGAGTGCTGGCGCTCGTCGACGAGCTCGACGCGAGCGCGACGACCGTCGGAGCGGCCAATACGCTCGTCCGTTCCGGTACCGGACGTATCATCGCGTACAACACGGACGCGCCTGCGCTCGCAGAGGAACTCAGACGCTTGCGAGGGCGGGGCGTCGCGTGGACAGGAGCGCGGGGACTCGTCCTCGGCTCGGGAGGAGCCGCACGGGCAGCGATCGCCGCGCTCGCCGAGCTCGAGGTCGGCGAGATCGTCGTCCGTGCGCGGGCCTTCGGAGACGCGGAGCGCCGCGACCGGTTCACGCAAGCGGTATCGACGCGGGTCACCCTGCAGCCGTGGCGGCCGTCGGCGTCGAGCGAAGGGACGACGTTCGCGATCGTGCAGGCGACGAGCGCCGGGATGAACGGCGCCGACGCGGGCGAACTTGTGGCTGGCGCGGTCGACTGGAACACCCTTCCTGGCGAGGCGGTGGCCATCGATGTCGTCTATGCCCCGCGCGACACGCCGTTTTTGCGTGCCGCACGCGGACGCGGTCTGTGCTGCGACGACGGCCTGGGCATGCTTGCTCACCAGGGGGCGCTGGCGCTCGAGCTGTGGCTGGGCGTGCGGGCGCCGCTCGATTTAATGCGAGCGGCGATCGAGTCTGAGTAGCGCCCGGCGTTTGGCGCCGCTCACCGGCAGCGAAACGTTGGTCGGCCAAAGCGCGTATCGTATCTTTCGCTCGTGCGCATCAATCGCCAGCGCCTAGGGTACAGGCGCATCGTCCAGCTGCTCGTTTACCTCGTGATCGTGCCAACCACGCTCATCTTGTTGGTCGGCATCGTTCTGATGTTCCTCGGGAACATCTTCAATCTCCTCTTCGGCGTCCTGACGGTCAGTTTCGTGCTCGTGGTGGTCACGGGCGTCGTCCTCGTGCTTGTCTTCCTCCGGCGTGAAGCGAACCTCAGTGAGCTTCAGGCAGACTTCGTGTCCAAGGTCAGCCACGAGCTTCGCACGCCCCTCACGAGCATGCGTTTGTTCGTCGAGACGATGGGCCGCGCACGCGGGGATCGCGTGACCGAGGATCGATGCTTGGAAGCGCTGGGCAACGAGACGCAGCGGCTGACTCTTCTCATCGAACGGCTGCTCGATTGGGGTCGAATGGAGGCAGGCGGCAAGCAGTTCGAGATGCGCGATGAAACTGTGTCGGCCGTGCTCGACGAGGCGATCGAAGCCTTTGCGGCCGTTCGAACGCACCATCCGGAGATCGACTTCTCGATCGTGATCGAGCCGGACCTGCCGAAGGTACACGTCGACCGCGGCGCGATGGTCGAGGCGATTGGCAATCTGCTGTCCAATGCCGTCAAGTACGGTGGCACGACGCCCGTGATCCAGCTGCGTGCACGGCGCTTCCAAACGAAGATCGCAATCGAAGTCTGCGACAACGGGGAAGGCATTCCGCGAGTCGAGCATCGTAGAATTTTCTGGAAATTCTACCGCATCGACGACCGTCTCTCGCGCCAGCGTGAGGGGAGCGGCTTGGGACTCGCGATCGTGAAGCACATCGTCCGTGCGCATCGCGGGCGCGTTCAGCTCGACAGCGTCAAAGGGAAGGGCTCGATCTTCCGTATCGTACTCGGGCCAGTGGGCGATCGCTCAGGCCAGGCGGCGTCGAGTGCAGAGGCCGAAGGCGCATGACCTCCTTGAAAGCCCTCGCGAGCGAAAAGCCGAAGCGCCGCGTGCTGGTCGTCGAAGACGATACGAGCATCATGTTGGGCCTCCGCATCAACCTCGAGGCCGATGGATACGTGGTCCTCTCCGCAGAGGACGGAGAGCGGGGCTTGGAAATCGCCCGGCGCGATCGGCCGGATCTCCTGATCCTGGACGTAATGCTTCCCAAGATGAATGGCTTTCAGGTGCTGCAAGCCATCCGGCGCGAGGGGATGATGATGCCGATCATCGTTCTGAGTGCGCGTACCGGAGAGATGGACAAGGTGACCGGGCTGGAACTCGGCGCCGAGGACTATGTCGCAAAGCCATTCAGCTTGGCAGAGCTCCTGGCGCGCGTCCGCGCAGCACTGCGCCGCGGTGCGCATGTTGCGGAAGCGCCGAGATCGGTGCACGTGTTCGGGAGTACCCGAGTCGACATCGCCGCGCGCACGGTGACGCGTGATGGCCGTCCCGTTGAGATGACGGCGACCGAATTCGACGTTCTCCTCTGCCTCATCGAAGCACGCGGCATCGCTCTCAAGCGCGAAGCGATCTTCACGCGCGTCTGGGGGCCGAACCATCATGGGACTCCGCGTACGATCGACAACTTCGTCCAGCAGCTCCGCTCCAAACTCGAGCCCCACCCGCAGCGGCCCCGTCATCTCATGACAGTACGCGGCGTGGGATACCGCTTCGACGGCTAGAAGTGTCTGCTGATGCTGTGGGTGGGACTTATCTCGCAGAATCGCGAGCTGCCTTGCAGAGCCCTCGGCGACGTCGCCACGGGCACGTTCGTGCATGCGTGCCTTGGCGTCTACCCCCCTCTACAGGCACTCCAATCTCCACTGCTTTTTCCCCGTGTCCTGATCGACCACATAGGGCGGTTGGCAGTTCGGTGTCTCGGGAGCTTGCGTCACCAGCGCTCGCCGGGCGAACGAAGGGCCCTGCTTCGGCGCGAGCCCGACATTAAGGTAGATATCTTCGCCAAACGAGAACGTGAACGCCTTCGATTCGTATCCTTGCGCCTCGACGCGCAGGTCGTGAGACGTTCCGTCGCGAGGATGATCCGCGACGTACGGATTGGGTACGGAGAGCTCATCGAGATAGAGCTGCGATGACGCGGGCGACGTTGTCACGACCACATGCGACATCCTCGGCAATCCGGCGACGGGGGGAATCGGGGGCGTAGTGCCCGACGTGAACGCGATCGGGGGAGCCGTCTTGTGGCCGGCAGCTGCGCTGTCCATGCGGAAGCGATCAACCGCCGGCACCGCGATCACCATAAGCGATCCGAACACGACCGCCGTCACGGGCAACATTCTTGATGACCCTCCCCCAGCCGGCGCCGTCCCCAAGGCGACGGATGGTACCGTGTTCGACGAAGGGGTCTCCTGGTTGGTCATGGGCGGCGAAAGCCTTGGCTTGCGTAGCGACCATGGGACACTCACCCGCGGGGTGGGCGTGCTCTTGGCGTTCTTCGTCGTCGGCGCGTTCGAGTTCTTGAGCGCTTCTTTGAGAGACCCAGCACGAAGCTCGGTGTCGATGAGCACACGGCGCTCCTCGCGATCCTCGGCAAAGAGTCGCGAAACCGCGGCACCAAGTGCCCGCGGGCCCGGTAGCGTCAGATGACGCGTCTTGATGTACGCCTCGAGGTCCTCTCTGAATTCGAGCGCCGACGAGTACCGCGCGTCTGGATCGAAGCTCATTGCGCGATCGACGATTTCGGCCAGCCCGGGGTCGGCATCTGGCCATGCTTCACGCAAGCGCGGCACAGCTCCGGTCGTCAGACGCTGCAAGATTGCGACGTCGGGCTGCGCCTCCCACGGGCGGTCCCCGATGATCGCCTCCCAGAGCATCACTCCGACCGAAAAGAGGTCGGCGCGCCGATCCGGAGGCGCCCCCGCGGCCTGCTCCGGGGCCATGTATCTCGCCTTGCCCGCACGGAGTACGGCGTGCGTCTTCCGCGCGTTGTAGACCGTCTTGGAGATGCCGAAATCGACGAGCTTGATTTGGCCTTCGTAAGTGACAAGAACGTTGTGCGGACTGACGTCCCTATGAACGGGACCGAGGGGCGCCCCGTCGAAGTCCGTCAGGCCATGCGCATATTCGAGGGCTGCGAGTACCTCCAGCAAGATGCCGAGGTGTATTGGCAATGGTATGCGCCTTGCGCGCTCGAGTCCGCGTTGGACGACTTGTTGGAGCGGTTGTCCGTCCAGGTATTCCATCGCGATGAAGCGACGCTCGCCATCGGCGCCCACCTCGATCGTCTGGACGATGTGCGGATGGTTCAGTCGCGCGGCGAGGCGCGCCTCGTCCATGAACATGGTGACGAACACTTCGTCCTGGAGAAACTCACGGCGCAGTTCCTTGAGAACCACGATCTTGTTGAATCCGCCGGGCCCGCGAAGAACCGCCAGATAAACGACCCCCATGCCGCCGCGGGCGAGCTCGGCGATAAGTTGGTACCGCCCGAGTTGGCAGCTCGTCGCGCAGGGCTTCGTCCGCGCGTGTATTGCCGCCGAGTGCATCGGATTGACTTCCACGGCGCGACTATCGCTCTACTCTCGCCGGTCGCCGGCAACTTCTTCGTGTCTAGCGTTGCAAGAAAGTTGCTTGCCGGTCCTCGGACGGGAGGCCCGAGCGCGGCGTCGCCGTGGGTACCGAAACCGTCGTCGACGGAGTCGTCGTACGCATCACCTTCGAGAGCGATCAAGCCGTTTCTGGGTGATCAGGCTGGCGCCTTTCGCTCCGGAACAGAACGCGATGACTGGTCGTTTCGATGACCGGGGCCTGGACTTTGATGCGCCGATATTTCAGCGACGCATGTGTACTCATGCTGGAGCCGGATCCGGTGTACACGCGGTTACGCTCCGCACCGCTTGGTCCTCCGTGTGCGACCCGCGCGCGGTCGAGCTGGCGCCATCCCCGGCGCGGAGGGGGGCCAGCGCAGACGAATCTGGCGACCGACGATTTGCAGAGCAAGTGGTCATCAAACGGCCGTCGTTGACGTACGTCGTCACCACGGCCAGGCTGTGAGCGGCAATGCTGCGTCGTCTTCTCATCGGTCTAATACTGGGCCTGGTCGTTGGTGGGGTGTTTGATTATTTTATAATCACCGGTCTGGTGT
>JALYHX010000896.1 GCA_030776305.1 Myxococcota bacterium | reverse complement strand
GGGTAACACCACATTGAGCCGATCCATTGCAGTTGGGACCTCCGTCGGTCGCGAGAATGACGTAAGTCTTGCCCGCGAGCGTTCGGAGAGTTGGCAATAGCTCGGACAGTGTGACGGCGGTCGGGGTGCCGCCTCCGGCCGGAATCCGACTCAGCACGGTGATCAGTGCTGCTTCCGTCGGCCCGGGTGTGCCTGCCGGGTTATCTCCCCGTTGGGGAGCAAAGACCTGAATACCCGGAGTGCACCCGTCAGCTCTCGGATCCGGGAAGACGGTTGCGCCGACGCTTGCGCGGGGTCCGAGCGCGATGAACAGCTTTGCGATGACCGCTTGAATGTTCGCCCACTTGTTCAATTGGGCCATGCTGAGCGAACGGTCGAGAACGAAATAGATGTTCGGCGGGTCGACGAGGAGCGGCTCGTCCGCGCACGCGCACACGCCGCCCTCGGGCCCGAGGTTGCACATCGGTACGCGCGGTGCCGCGTCGAGGTTGATCGGAGCCGGCCCTGATCCGTCGTCCAATGGCTGCTTGATGATGATATCGGCGAACGCCTTCGGGCGGTCCGATCCCGCGCACCCCGCAGGACCAACTAGCGCCATACCGCACGAGGCGAAGAGGATCGCGAGGGCGGGTAGCGAGATGCGGGCGGAGTGAGGCAACGTTGATGATCGTAGCAGGCGCAATGGGCGGCGAAGGCTATCCTGATTGCACGAATTCATTGACCATCTCCCTACGCCGTCGGCCCGCTTCCAACCGGAGAGCGATCACCGCCATCGCGGCGACGACCGCCGTCGTGCTTGCGACCGGCGGGATTCCGGGCGCGGTCCTTCGTCCAATCTCGTATGATCTCGGCCCCCTTGCGCCAGGGAACCAGGGACTGCGCCGCGACGGTACGCTCCTCGTGAAAGTCCGAACCGCCGGTGGTGGCGCGCTCATCGATGGGGCAGAAGTGCGCGCTTACGCGCTGCTGGACGACGTGTCGTATCTCGCCGACGTTCGGCGGACGGATAAGGCCGGGTCAGCGCTTATCAAGGGTCTGCCCGATGGCGTGGTCTGGGTCGTTGCCGACGCCCCAGGGCGCGCGCGTGCGTCGACGCGTCTCGTCGTCGACGCCGAGAGGCGCGAGATCACGATGGCTCTCGAAGAGGAGCATCGAATCGACGTGGTCGTGAAGGACGATGGAGATGCGCCAATTGCGGCAGTCGACGTCGAAGTCCTCTCGGCTGCGGATCCGCTCCCGGTAGGAGCCCGCTCCGGAGGCGATGGCATCGCGCACGTGGCCCGGCTCAGTGCGGGTCCATGGCGCGTGACGGCACGCGCGGCCGGTTACGAGGAGGGCAGCGCCCGAGCAACGAACGACGGCGATATCCTAGCGATCACCCTCCGGAAGCTGGGGTCGTTTTCCGTGCACGTCGTCGGCGACGGCGACAAGGCGGTCGCCAGGGCGCGCGTTCTCGTCGCTGGCGCGATGCTCTGGCCTCCACGCGCAGCAGAAACCAACGCCGCGGGCGACGTGCGAATCGGCGGGCTCGCCGCGGGGGTGTACGCGTTGCGCGCCAGTTCGGGCGACCTGGTGTCGACCATTGACCTCGGAATTGCACTGGGACGCGGCGAGCAGAAGTCCGTCGTCCTCAAAGTCGCGCGTGGCTATTGGATTGGCGTTCGCGTGACCGACGGGGATACCGAAGACGCCGTGGGTATTCGTTCGGCAAGGGTAACGCTCGCAGAGGGAGGGTTGTCGCCGTTCCCCATCGAAGCCACCACCGACCTCCATGGGGGATCGCGGCTCGGCCCGATCGCCGCCGGCGCGGCGACGCTGAGCGTGCGCGCCGATGGTTTCGTCCCCCGCGGCATCGCTCTGCCCGATCTTCCGCCCGCAGACGTCCGCGTCGGGCTCGTCCGAGCCGGGGTATTGGCTGGGCGCGTCGTCGACGAGCGCGGGTTTCCCATCGATGGTGCCACGATCGAGATTGTCGGCACAGATCCCAACGGCGGTCCGATTCTGGACGATCCGCGCCGCGCCTCCTTCCAGGCTGCGCATTTTGACGCGATGCTCGGCGGTCCGACGCCACTCATGCCCGCGGGGCAGCTCGGTGTGATGCCTGGACCGGTCCCTCCCATTCCGCAGTCCGGAATGGCATCGGGAGCCATCCCGCCGCAGCTAGCGAGCCTGCACGGAGCCACCACGGAAGTCGAGCCGTGGGTGACGCGCAGCGACGGCACTTTCCGTGCAGCGCCTGCCTCCCCAGGAAGACTCCGCGCCATCGTACGCCATCCCCAATACATCGAGGCTGAAAGCGACGTGGTCACGCTTGCACCTGGGGGGGAGGCTCAAGTCGATGTCGTGATGCAAGCGGGGGGCGCTCTCGAAGGACGGGTCTTCGATGCGAACGATCGTCCCGTCGAGGGCGCGCGGATCCTCGTATCCGCGGCCCATGGCTCGCTCGAGCGGGCCACGCGCACGGCGAGCGACGGTACATTCGCCTTCGCTGCGCTTCCCGATGCCGTGAGCTTGACCACCAGTCTCGACGAGAGCACGGACCAGCCGGACATCCGCCTCAGCATCATCATCCCGGCGCGTGGACGCAAAGAAGTGACGATCCGTCTCCCCGAACCGCGCCGGCCGCTGGCGGTCAACGTGACGGACGAACGCGCCTTTCCGATTGGCACGGCTCAAGTG